>DATMYB010000026.1:0-4505 GCA_035561215.1 Syntrophomonas sp.
TATTAAATGTCGGCACTTATCCGCCTAAACAGTGTGGTATAGCCACTTTTTCGGCCGATCTTTGCACCAGCCTTGCCGCTCAGGGAAATGAGGTTAAAGTTATAGCCATATCGGACAACAGCTGCAGTTACCACTATGGCAGCCAGGTGGTATTCAATATCCGACAGAATCAACGCCAGGATTATATAAAGGCCGCCGCCTATATAAACGCAGCGCCTGCAGATATCGTTATCCTGCAGCATGAATACGGCATTTTTGGAGGTCAGGACGGCGAATATGTTCTGAATATGATTAAGCTGCTGCATAAACCTTACGTATTGATCACTCATACCGTGCTTCCCCGTCCGTCCAAAAGGCAAAAACAAATTCTGAACGACATATGTCACCGGGCGGCAGGGATCGTCTGCATGACGGAACGTTCCCGTAATTTGCTGATCGATTTGTATGAAGCCCCGGCTGAAACTGTAAAAGAAATCGCCCACGGGGTACCTGATTTCGTAAGAAAACCCTCAGCGGTGCTGAAACGGCAATACGGTCTGGAGACCCGCCGTCTAATCAGCACTTTCGGCCTGATCGGTCCAGGCAAGGGGCTGGAAATGGGAATCAAGGCCATTTCCGAATTGGCCGCCGCCTATCCGGATATCGCCTATCTGATTCTGGGGCAGACGCATCCCATGCTGCTGCGCAAAGAAGGGGAAACTTACCGGCAGATGCTGATCAATCTGGTAGATGACCTGGGACTGGGGCAGAACGTAATTTTTATTAATAAATTCCTGTCAGATCTTGAGCTGGGTGAATATCTATATATGACCGACATTTATCTCAGTCCCTACCCTAACCTCGACCAGGCCGTCAGCGGCACGATGGCCTTTGCAGTGGGTTGCGGGCGTGCCATCGTCTCCACTGCCTATGCCTACGCCAACGAAGTACTGAGAGGAGGCCGCGGTTTGCTGGTACCCAGTGCCAATCCCCATTTATTGGCCCAGTCTCTGCAAAAGATCCTGGACAGCGACGAACTGCAGGCCGAGTTGCAGGATAAAGCCTGGCAGTTAGGCAAAACTTGGACCTGGTCCCATGTGGGTATGGAATATATCAATTTTTTCAGGCAAATACTGAGCCTGAAAAAAATCGAAGGAGAAAAAGTTCTTAATTATGCCAAACTATAAACACCTGTATAATATGACCGACGAAACCGGGATTTTGCAGTTTTCTCAAACTCACCACCCTGACCGGAACAGTGGTTATACATTGGACGACAACGCCCGGGCTTTGCTGGTGGCATTATCCATGGGAGATGAGGGATATCCGCTGGCGATGATTTACACCCGGTTTCTGCGGAGCTGTTGGCAAGATAACGGTAGTTGGTGCAATCTGCTGCAAGACGGTCGATTCATAAGCAAATTCGACTCCGAGGATAGTTTCGGCCGGGCCTTTTGGGCCTGCAGCCAGGGCAGTAACTCCGAATGGCCTTCCGTAGCGGAAGGCTGCACGAAAATGCTGGAAATGGCAGCCGCCAAATTGCCTTCCTTGTATTCGGCCCGGGGCATCGCCTATGGTCTGCTGAGTTTATGCAAAGGAAGTTTTACCTTTTTTACCGACAGACAGCGGCGGGAATTGATCCAGTTGCTGTCAGAGCGACTGCTGGCCCTTTACCAAAACCATCACAGCCACGACTGGCACTGGTTTGAGGATAAAGTCACTTACTGCAACGGGGTTATGCCGCAATCGCTGCTGGCTTCCCATACGTATACCGGCAGCAAGGTATGCCTGAAGATTGGGCTGGAATCGCTGCGTTTTCTAAACGACCTGCTGTTTGCCAAAGGTTATTTGCAAATTATCGGTAACCAAGGCTGGTATGTGCCGGGAGGTAATTTGCCGGTATGGGACCAGCAACCGGTGGACGCGGCTTCTATAATTTTTGCCTGTCATGAAGCCTATCAGGTAACGGGGCTTAGGGAATATCAACAGTTAACCCGAACCGCTTACAACTGGTATCGAGGAGAGAATATCAATGAACTGTCCCTGTATGATGTGGATAGCGGCGGATGTTTTGATGCGCTTATCCAAGGCGGAGTTAATCTCAATCAAGGCGCGGAAGCCTTGCTTTCATTGTTGCTAAGCGATCTGCTGCTGGAGGAATACGGCGTCAATAATATGGCCCAGGCGCAATCGGTTTGATCCGTTAACCTGTCTCTTTTTGCCCGGGTTCGGAAGGAGGTTGGAGTTTAGGCACAGTTGAAAGTGGCGGTGAAGGTACTGCCCGATTCGCTGGATTCTATCTGCATGCTGGCTTCATGGCGGGCAATGATGCTGTAACATACCGCCAATCCCAGGCCGGTGCCGTATTCTTTGGTGCTTAAAAACGGTGTTCCCAACTTGTCAAAAATCTCTTCCGGTATGCCCTTGCCCTCATCCTGAACCGACAACATCACTTTACCGTTTTCGTGCCAGATTTTCACGGTAACGCTGCCGCCGGCATCCATCGCTTCCAATCCGTTGCGAACCAGATTAAGAATCAATTGTCTGATTTCATTTTCATCCAGCATAATGTCCGGCACTTTGCTCAATTCAAATTTGATATTTTTGTCTTCTTTAAGGGAATCCGCCATCAGCAGCGGCGCCAGCGCCTGAAGGATTGCGTTAAGGTCGTAGGGGCGCAGATTGACCATTTTATTCTTGGCCAGGGATAAAAACTCACTGATGATCAAATTGGCCCGTTTCAGTTCTTCCAGCATCAGGTCAAAATACTCGCGATGATCGCTGAAATCTTTATTCTGACTCATAATCTGCAGAAATCCCTGCACGGTAGTCATAGGATTGCGGATTTCATGACCGATGCTGGCAGCCATCTCTCCTACCAGATGCATCTGGCCCAGGCGCGCCATATCCATTTCCATCTGGCGACGCCCGGTAATATCATCTGCCAACACTAGGCCACCGGTTATAACATCGTCTTCATAGATCGGAGAACCTTTTATTTCAACCAGCAATTCGCTGCCGTCCTTACATAAAAGCCGGTGCTCGTGGGTGCTGAAATTACCCTGCAAACGCATCTCAGCCTCCTTTTTTGCTGCCGCCCTATGCTCAGGAGCGATAAACTCCAACAGTGATTTACCCAGCATTTCTTCCGCGCTATAACCCAGCTTCTCTATCAGCCGCCGGTTAACAAAAGTCAGCATGAGATCGTTATCATAGGTAAAACATAATTCATTCATATTGTTAATCAGCGTATTCAAATATCTCAACTGATATCTGAACTCCTGTTCTCTTTTGGCCAAAGCGTCCTCGGCCAATTTCTTGTCGTGGATATCCCGGGTAAATATAATAATCTGATCTTTGCCGACGATATTACGAACCACGTTGCTGCGACCTTCAGTCCAAAGATAGGCGCCGTCTTTTTTCCTAATCTCGTATACTCCTCTGCCGGAGAAACCTGTGGTTTTTTCCGAGAGTTCCTTTTTCAATGGTTCCCGCTGATCGGGATGGATGTACTCCAGACAATTGCTGCCAATCACTTCTTCAGGAGTATAGCCCAGTAATTTGGATACTACCGGACTGATAATTAAAATATTCAAACTCTCGGCATCCACTACCGTAATCAGATCGCGGGAGTATTCGAATATTAAGGAATATTTGTTGAGGGAATCCAACATGGCCTCCTGAATGATCAGCCAATTTCTGTTCTCCCAGTCAACATTCCGATCCTCGGGACAGTCTTCCGGCATAATAGTAACCGGATTGCGAAAAATGTAGCCGGACTTTAAAATGCAGCGATGAGAAATAACCGCGTCAATGATTATTTCCACATTGTCTTTATGACGATTAAATAAATTAATAGCCTTAATCGGGTAATGGGGATATAAATCACGATTGAATCTTAATTGCATTTTCAGATAGCGTTCCCGTAGTTTGAGCGCATGCATAGCACCGATATCAATCTCACTGCACAGGCGAATGTTTTGATACCCCTGCAACATCCATTTATCGATTGCAGTCGAATAAACATCGATAATATCATCCAGTCGTTCGGCGCTCATCAACGCTAAAACGGCGCCAAACGGGATCAGCTCCAGTTGACCGGAAGCCATAAAACTGTTTACATCAATGCCATTAGCGGCCAAGCACTGGCGGACATATTCCTCACTGCGTAAATAGGTATGGTAAACACACTTCTCTCCGTTCAGCAGTCCTTGCTTGATGAATGGAACCACGGCATCCTGCCAGTCTTCTTCGGATCCGTAAATACAGCAGCAATAGTCGTGGACTTCGATCTTATCCAATTCCTTCATGGTTTGGGCCTCCGCACGTGTGACCAGCATGGTTGCATGCCCTCCTCAGTATTATATGGCCGTGGCAATTCCCCAACAGTCAATGCGGTAAACGTCAAAGACTGCCAAAATTCTCCCGGATATTATATTAAGCCGTACATGATTGTAAATAATTGATTCTTCAAACAGTAATTTCTTTCCTGCATTTTTAATTCATAGATTTCCGCAATATTATCC
>DATMYB010000027.1:0-7977 GCA_035561215.1 Syntrophomonas sp.
ATTAAAGGAAGATCGGTCTTTATGTTATATAACATGAGGTTATACCGAATGAAACAGCAAAAGAAACAATCACCGACATTGCTTCAATCGGTGCTTCATACCAATTCTGACCTGACAGAACGCTTTGCGCCAAATATCAACCGTTCATTGAAGGTAACGGGGGCCTCTGGAGTAGCCAATATTTTTATCGGACTGGGAAAGCTATCAATAGGCATTGTGTCCATATCGTTCTTTCATGTGTAAACGCTTTACACCTTTGGAATGGTAATTGCTAAATATTTTCAAGCGTCTGTAAAGAATAGTAAAGCAACAGCTGCAGATACAGCTTATCGATGTAGAAAACAATGTTTTCAAACAGGAGGATTAAAAAATGATTAACATATTAGTAGTGGAAGACGATGTAAAGCTCAATCAGATCGTATGCACTTATTTAAACGACAGCGGCTACCAGACCAAAGGTTGCCTGAATCCCAAGGAAGCTTATGATCTCATGTACAACAACCTGTACGATATGATTATTTCCGATATCATGATGCCGGAAATTGATGGGTTTGAATTTGCGAAAACAATGCGGCAGCTCAATAAAACCATCCCTATCTTGTTTATGACTGCCAAGGATGACATTGTTTCCAAGCAAAAGGGCTTTCAACTGGGCATCGACGATTACATGGTCAAGCCCATCAATCTGGATGAACTGATCATGCGGGTGGGTGCCCTGCTGCGCCGGGCCCACATCATGGAGGAGCGGAAGATGAAAGTAGGCAACCTTTCAATGGATGCCGACGCCATGACCGCGACCATCAACGATGAGGATATCCCTCTGACCCTGCGGGAGTTCAACATCCTCTACAAGCTGCTGTCTTATCCCCAAAAAGTCTTTACCCGCGCCCAGCTGATGGATGAGTTTTGGGGTGTGGACAGCGACACCAGTCTGCGGGCGGTGGATGTTTATGTGACAAAGCTGCGGGACAAGCTCTCTGCCAGTGATGGCTTTCAGATCGTTACCGTCCGGGGTCTTGGTTATAAGGCAGTATTGCTATGAGGGATAAAGGTCACTATGAACAGGATGAGCGCGTAAAACGAAAGAACATGGGCTGGCGGGAATTTGCCATCACCTATGGTGTAATGGTTTTCCTGGTAGGTATTCAGACCGGGCTATTGGTTCTTCCTGCCTTTAACGCTTTAAACTCTATTGCCCAAATCATTATTATTATGAGTTATTGGGCCATCGTGGCGTTTCTATTCGGCTTTTTGACCAACTGGCAGATCAGGCAAAACTACGATAAGCCGATGCGTAAGCTGAGCAGAGCGGCAAAAAAGGTGGCGCAAGGAGATTTTTCCGTCTATGTGGAGCCCATCCACACGGCAGATAATTATGACTACATTGATGTGATGTTTTTGGATTTCAATACGATGGTGCAGGAACTGGGAAGCATCGATACGTTGAAAAACGATTTTGTCTCCAACGTATCCCATGAGATCAAAACGCCACTGGCCGTAATTAAAAGCTACACGACAATATTGAAAAATAAGAAGCTGCCCCCGGAGATTCAGGAGGAGTACATGGGGGCGATTATCACGGCCACAGACAACTTATCCGCCCTGGTAACAAATATTCTAAAGCTGAACAAGCTGGAGAATCAGGAAATCGAGCCGATATCCGAGCAGTATGATGTGTGCGACCAGCTCTGCGAATGCGCCCTGCAGTTTGAATCGCTGTGGGAAGAAAAAGACATTACCTTCCAAGCAGAAATTGAAGATAAGGCTACGATACACGCCGACTGTAATATGCTGGAGATCGTCTGGAACAACCTTCTTTCCAATGCCCTCAAGTTTACGCCCCCTGGCGGCGTGGTGACACTGTCACAAACCTCCGACGATCAATCAATTACCGTATCGGTTGCGGACACAGGCTGCGGGATGGACGCCGAAACACAAAAGCATATTTTTGATAAGTTTTATCAGGGCGACACCTCTCACTCCGGTGAGGGAAACGGCCTCGGCCTTGCCCTGGCCCACAGGGTCATCGAGAAGGTGGGCGGGACCTTATCGGTTGTGAGCCAACCGGGTAAGGGCAGCACGTTTACGGTGACCATACCGATCTGATTTTGCAAAAGAGATAGATAGTTTTTTGTTGCAAGAGAAGGTTTCTGAGCCCGGATAAAGGACTTTGCGATAAAGTCTCCGTTTAAAATGTAAGCAGGCCGACACCTTATAGAAGGGGCGGCCTGCTCTCTTTCTATTCAAAAACTTTGTGGGCTCCTCTTTTTAATATTTCGCAAATAGTTCTCAAGCATTTTTCAAACAAAAGCGAAGTAATCTTATGTCGCAGCGAAAGAGAAAATCTTTCGCCAGTATATCAATATTAAGGAGATCATTACCATGACATTTCAAGAACAAATCAGAAACAGGCTGCGTACGGGCTTCAACAACTGGAACGGCGGCTATGAAAAATGGCTGGAGTGGTGCGACACCCTCTATGAGCCGGACGCCCACTACAACGTATACGGCCAGCGCCTGACCCTGCAGCAGTACAAGGATTTGATGGGCCAATTCTTCAGCGCCTTTGACGTCGAGTTGGGCGACTTCCGCAACATGCTGGTGCAGGACGACTGGTGTGCCATCCGCTACAGCGTCCACATCGTCAACAAGCGCACCGGCGAAAGGATAGAGCAAGAATCAATGGAGTTCGTCAACTTCAAGGAAAATCCCGCCCCCATCGGTGCCCGCGTGGTCGAAGGCTGGGCCCTCTCCGACAAACCGCTGGGCTAATTCTAATAAGCGATCCTCTCCAAAAAACCTGGCCGCCGAACCGGCAGTCAGGTTTTTTCTTTATGTACTGCTGGCTTATTCAATGAAGCGTGTCTCCCGCAGGCTCAATTCAAATTAATATTTCGCAAACATGATTTCAACAATGCGTAAACATCCCCCCGATAAAGTATAGACATCAAATAACTTCAAGGAGATTATGAACATGAAAAAAAGCAATTTCGTCGCAATGATTCTGGGGACCATCGGAGGCATCTTCGCTGCCATTGGTATGTGCATGTGCCTGCTGCCGGAGTGGAACGCCTTTAAGCCTGGCGTGGTCATGGGTTGTGTTGGCCTTGTGATCCTGCTGATCACGGTAGCTGTTTGGCGCAAGATGGAGAACAAAGCGCCCATTCGGTTTTCGGGAAAGACCATCGGAACCGTTCTTGTCAGCGTTGTCGGCGCCCTTCTTCTCGGATTGGGTATGTGCTTCGTTATGGTATGGAGCAAGCTGGTACTCGGTATCGTCATTGGCATCGCGGGCATTATCCTGCTGCTCTCCCTCATTCCGCTCATTAAGGGCTTGAAATAATAAATACGAGGAGGATCACTATGAACAAGTTCATGAAAGTAAACAAGAAAATCGAAAAAGCCGTGGTTTCCGGCTATAAGGCCATAGAAGATGGCGTGGTCGGCACCTATCAAAAGGTCGAGGACAGCGTGGTTGGCAGCTACAAAAAGATTGAGGACAAATTCGTCGAGGCTTTTCTGATACCGGACGATGCTGATCAAGAGAAGGCCGACACCGGCACGAGCGATCAGAATGATGAAAGGAGCGTAAAGAAAAATGAGTGAAAATCTCGTGACCGGCAATAGTTTTACCGGGTATGAGTACAAAAGCATCACGGTAGACTATGATATGGAATCCATGTACGCTGACGGCTATCAAAACTTCGGCTGGATGTTAGAAAGCACATCCAAGCCCCAGGTCGGCGTCAACACGATCGCCATGAAATTCAAGCGCGACCGAAAGATTCGGAATAAGGCGGAGCTCACCCGTCTGCAGCGTCAGTTTGACGCCTGTGCCTCTGAAATCATACGCATGGAGAAATCGAAAAACTCCCATGCGCTGACAATAGCCTTAATTGTCGGCTTGATTGGGACGGCTTTCTTAGCTGGAGCCACATTTGCTTATCTCGGCGGCCTGATCGTTCTGTGCATCATTCTGGCTCTCCCTGGCTTTATCGGTTGGATTCTCCCGCACTTGCTATATAACTCAACCTACTCTAAGCAAGCCGCTAAAGTCGATCCGTTAATCGAGAACAAGCAGGACGAAATCTACGAAGTATGTGAGCGGGCCAACGCTCTGCTCGGGAACTAAAAAGGAGAAAAACAAAATGAAAAAGTCGTAACTGGTCCACTGGTCGCCGCTCTTCTGCTTAGCGTGAGTGTAGCATCCTTTACACTGTATAAAAATCAATCCGCAAACCGGAAAGATACCTGTAAAAATTCGGATATCAAAGGAAAAATCATTGCCTTGTGCTTGGACAAGGCAATGAACTACATCTCGGTAATGCTGAAACCAATAGTCCCAAACTTCTCAGCTGGATCGACTTTGCGAAAGCAGTTATAATAATATGATTTTACGCCAAAAGTTATATAATCATGCAATGACCGAATTTAAACCGATTGCCCCGAATAGCGCAGAGACTCGTTCAAGTGGTTCTTTTGGGGGTTGACATGCACCACCCAGGTGTCGCTCAGCATATCGTGCAAACATTGTTTATCTTGGTTAAACCAGCAAAAAACATAGCCCAGATACAATCCCAGCATTTGCGACAGGCTTCTGCTCACCAGTTCCCGGAAAACTGCGGTATTCCAGTCCAGGGGCTTACCGCCGGCCTGAATTACTTTGATGCCGACGATCATTTTGCCCAGGGTTTGCTGAAAATATCCGGTCATCAGCACAAAATAAGCTGCTCCGGTAATACCAAGAAATAAATCATTAATGCCGATTATTTTATAAATCCCCGTATGTGCATCCTGACCGGGCAGCAAATGAAAAATGATTCCGTTCAGACATGCGATTATGGCCAGATCAATCACAAAGGCCAGTAACCGGATCCAAAAACCGGCCACCCGGTAATATTCGCCCGTTTCCTGGGCCGGAGCGGCTATGCCGTGGTTGGCCTGGGTCTCATATGCGTTGGCCTGAGTCTCATGTTCATCGTACATTTCAGCTTCTCCTTTTTAGTGCGATAAATACAATATCTGAGGAGTGCTCTGCTGCTGCAGTTGCTGGCTTAGTCCCCTCAAATCAATCACCGGAGACCGCATGGAAGAGATCAACTCCCAAAAATTCGGACCGGGTTTTTCGTACAATAAGACCTGGGGGTCGCTGGTCCGGGTCAGTTTGGCGGCACCGTCTATCGCATCCTGCAAATAGCCCACCTCATCTATCAAACCCAGGCTTTTGGCCTGGGTTCCGGAATAAATCCGGCCGTCAGCCAGCTGCAATACCTGATCGCGGTTCATACGCCGGCCTTGGGCTACAATATCGACAAAATAATGGTAACTTTCGTCCACCATGGTCTGCATGATCGTCTGCTCCTGTTCCGTCACCGGGCGCAATGAATTAAGCAGGTCTTTGTTCTCCCCGCTTTTGAAAGTCACATCCTGGACCCCGATTTTTTCCGCCAACTCGCTGAAATTGTAAGTACTGATAATTACACCGATGGAACCGGTCATGGTATTGCGGTTGGCATATATCTGATCCGCCGCCATGGATATATAATATGCGCCGGAAGCCGCCTGCTGTCCCATGTAAACCACCAGGGGCTTCTTATACCGGGTTTTGAGTTCCATGATCCGGTGATATACCTCGTCGCTTTCATATACCCCACCGCCGGGCGAGTTTATCTGCAAAATAATACCTTTGATATTCGGGTCGGTATAAGCTGTCTCCAGTTGCCGCAAAAAAATGCGATGATTATATGTGCTGCTGAAACCGCTGGCCGAGCCGTTTTCCATTATGATCCCTTCCAAATTCAGCAGCGCCAGCTTCCCACCGCTGCCCTCCCGGTATACGGTCGTGGACCAATTGCCCTCGCCGCTGCCGATATACTTGGTCAGAGCGCTGGCTGCCTGTCGTTCTTCCTTGTTGCCGACAGAACTGACAGCGTAGATAACAACTAATACGATAAATATTCCCAGAGCCCACCATCGTTTTTTATTCACTGTTTTTCTCCTTTCAACTGTTGCATATTGCTTTGACCGGTAAAGCCAATGCGGCTGTGTAGTTATTGTCCTTTTCCTCGTGGAGGTAAGCTTTACTGCTCCTCTTCGTTATCCTCTCCGGCTTCGGTGAAGTCTATGCCTGCCGCTGCCTGGCCCTCTGCAGTAGAAATTCCCTGGACTTGTTTTAATTTCCTTTCGATGGTGCGTGATTTGCGGGAAGCGCTCTCCAAATTATGACTGGCCTCGCTTAATTTTTTCTGGGTTTTGTCCAGAATGTCGCCAAACTTGCCGAATTCGGTTTTAACCACTCCCAGCAGCGCCCAAACTTCGCTGGACCGTTTTTCAATGGCCAGCGTATGGAAGCCTACCGCCAGACTGTTGAGCAGCGCCGCCATCGTACTGGGCCCGGTAACGATGACCCGGTGATCTTTTTGCAATCCCTCCATTAAATTCGGTCTTTTAACCACTTCCGCGTAAAGGCTCTCGGTAGGCAGGAACATTATGGCAAAATCAGTGGTATAGGGAGGGCTCAGGTATTTGTCACAGATCTGCCGGGCTTCTATTTTAATACGATTTTCCAACTGGTGAGCCGCTTCTTCCGCCAGGGCCTGATTGCCTTCCTCGCTGGCCGCCACCAGCCGCAGATAATCTTCCTGCGGGAACTTGGCATCGATAGGCAGCCATACCGCCGCGTCCCTGTCCTGCCGTCCGGGCAGCTTTACCGCGAACTCTACCCGCTCGCTGCTGCCCGGTTTAGTAGCCACATTGACATCATACTGCCCGGGGGTCAGAATCTCCTCCAGTATGGCCGCCAACTGGACTTCCCCCCAAATACCTCTGGTTTTTACATTGCTCAAGACTCTTTTTAAATCCCCTACTCCGGCGGCCAGAGTCTGCATTTCTCCCAATCCTTTATACACCATTTCCAGACGTTCGCTGACCTGTTTAAAGGATTCTCCCAAACGCTGCTCCAAAGTGGCGTGCAGTTTCTCATCCACCGTGACCCGCATCTGTTCCAACTGTTTATTATTATCTTCCTGCAATGATTTCAACTTGTTTTCCACGGTCTGACGTACCGCTTCCAGTCTCGTATCACTGTTCTGAGCCATATTTCCCAACTGGCGGGCGAACAGTTCCAGCTGATCCTTCTGCAATCCTGCAATTTCAGTCATTCTGGCCAATAATGAATTTTGGAAAGTGGCCAAAACGGCATTTGATTCTTCCCGGCTGCTGCGGGCCTGCTGAGCGGTTTCGCTGCGCATTTGTGCCACCTCGCTGCGCAACGCGGCGGACAGGTTCTCAAGGTTCTTCTCCAGCACCGCTTGCTGCCGGACTAATTGGGCGATATCACTGCCGCTATCCTGTCGCTCCAATCTGGATTTCAACCGGTACTGGTTTATGATGATGAAAATCATAAGTATTATTGCTACAATGCCTGTTATCAGAATATATTTTTCCATGTGTAATCCTCCGGTATTCCCGCCGGCTAAATCCTCGCGGTGCGAGGCTCAGGGGTGCGTTGCCGACAAACCATCACCATATGCCACAATTTGGCTCCTTTTATTCAAGTTACTACAACCCCGGCGCCGTGTAAATCACTTTCCTGCGGTTATCTTTATGGTATTAAACGTTGATTTCCCTGCAAAAACTTATAATTTGCTTATGGAATGTATAAACATACCGTCGCCAGGCTCAACGCCAAGTGCTCCTGCATGTTTATACATTCCACACGACTAAATTAGGCTTTTTGCAGTGGAATCAACGTTGATTTGATTAAAAGTAATCGGATACCATTGAATCCATTTAATCAGAAAACCATCGCGAGACCCTTTTCAGAAGACCTTCGTAGTCCTCTTTTGCTTTAGGCTTCATTTTCTGAAGTCCTATTTCCCCTTTTTGGTGGGTTTATTGATTCAAGATACATCAGAAAGCTGAATCCAGCTCTTGGTTCCCTTTTGTGCCCGCTGACTCAAAAGGTCATATAAAAGT
>DATMYB010000028.1:0-7183 GCA_035561215.1 Syntrophomonas sp.
ATCTCCTGCTGATTTTCATAGATATTGGGGTTTTCTTTGTCACTTTTATTGATATTGGCTGGATGAGCCCTGCTTTTAAGCCATTTGCAGCATATGCTTTGTTGCTGGCCGGAAGTTGCGGGATTTACATGTCTTGCGCGATCATTCTGAATGCAGCTTATGGAAAAATCATTCTGCCCGTTGGGAAACCGATAATCAAATAAAATAAAACCTGTTTAAGAAACAACCGAATATAGAGAGCCATAGAGCCCCGTCAGATAAACATTCTGCCGGGGCATTTTGCGTTGGGGAGGGGGGAGCAGTTATTTAACGATAAGCCGCAAAAGAAAATCGTTAAAGGAGGTTGCTAGCATGTCAGATTATGTACAGAAATTGGAGATGAAGCGGGCTGACTATCCGAAAACGGTACCGGTTACCGGATTCGGAGAAAGAAAAGCTGAATTTAATGGCATGGGAAAGGAAATAAAAAATCAATTTAAAAACTTCCGGGAAGTTGTTTGTGTGGAAGCCTGCCGTACCCCCTACGGAGCCATGGGAGGCAAGTTAAAAGAATATGACGCCGCCCAGCTAGGGGCATTGGCCATTCAGGAATGTCTCCGCCGCACCGCCGATAAAGTAAAACCTGAAGATGTGGATTATGTATATATGGGCCAAGTAGTACCGGCGGGATGCGGCCAGATACCGGGCCGGCAGGCCACCATACTGGCCGGGCTGCCAGAATCGGTTCCTTCCATAACGATCAATAAAGTTTGTTCTTCGGGCATAAAAACCTTGGATCTGGCGGTCCAATTGATTCAGTTGGGCCGGGCGGAAATTGTTATCGCCGGCGGGCAGGAAAGTATGAGCAATTGTCCCTATGCCCTGCCCAATATGAGATTCGGGCAGCGTATGGGCTTGCTTAACACCGACTGCAAAGACCTGATGGTATACGATGGCTTGTGGGATGCATTCTACAATCGTCATATGGCGATCCATGGTTCCGAAGTTTCCGATGAATTTGGATTTACCCGGGAGGATAACGATGAATGGGCCTTCCAATCCCAGACCAGGGCAGTCAAAGCCATGGCGGAAAATAAATATGCCGATGAAACCTTCCCCGTAGCGATTAAAAATGGGAAGGAAGTTCTTGCCCAGGATGAAGGTCCCCGGCCGCAGACTACCATGGAAGGGCTGGCCAAACTGCCGCCGGTTTTCAACCATAAAAGTCCGGTCACCGGTCTGCCGGGCAGCATAACTGCCGGCAATGCTCCCGGGGTTAATGACGGCGGGGATGTCTGCATGTTTATGAGCCGGGAAAAAGCGGATGCATTAGGGATGAAGCCTTTATTCACCGTGGTGGATTATGCGGAAGTATCCCAGCCGACCAAAGATATTGCCACGGTTCCGGGGCTGAGCATTAAAAAGGTGCTGCAACAAAACGACATGACTTACCACGATGTGGATATTATCGAGATCAATGAAGCCTTTGCCGCCGTAGCGCTGGTCAGTGCCCGTGCTGTTTTGGGAATGACCAAGGAAGAGATGTTGGCAAAGGTCAACGTAAATGGCAGCGCTATTGCTTTTGGCCACCCTATCGGCGCTACCGGAGCACGTATTGTCATGACCACAGCTTATGAGTTAAAGCGCCGCGGAGGCGGCTACGGTGTGTGCGGGATATGCTCGGGTCATGCTCAGGGCGATGCTATGTTGATCAAAGTTGAATCCTAGCTGCTATGGATGATAAACGGAAAGGAGGCCGACAACCATGGAAATAAAAAAAATAATGGTGATCGGAGCCGGCCAGATGGGCGGAGGTATAGCCCAGGTATCGGCCCAGGCCGGATTTGATACCGTGCAATATGATATCAACATGGACCTGGTTAACCAAGGAATTGCCGTGATGGAGAAAAACCTGGCCCGGGATGTGGCCAAGGGTAAAAAGACTGATTCCGAAAAAGCGGAAATACTAGGACGTATCAAGCCCTCCATCAGTTTGGAAGACGCTGCCGACTGCGACCTCATTGTAGAGGCGATCATTGAAAACTTTGACATTAAAGAAGATGTTTTTTCCCAGCTTGATAAAATAGCTCCTCCCCATGCGATCTTGGCCAGCAATACCTCTTCCCTGCCCATTACCAGGATTGCAGCCTGCACCGGGAGACCGGAGCAGGTAATCGGCATGCATTTTATGAACCCGGTGCCGGTAATGAAACTGGTGGAAATAATCCGGGGACTGGCTACCAGTGACGATGTCTACAACACCATTGAAGCTGCTTCTATCAAAATGGGGAAAGTGCCGGTATGGTGCAAGGATGTACCCGGCTTTGTATCCAACCGGGTGCTCCAGGTCATGATCAATGAGGCTTTATGGGAATTATACGAGGGCGTAGCCCCGGCTGACAACATTGACAGCATTATGAAATTGGGCATGAATCATCCCATGGGGCCGTGTGCCCTGGCGGACCTGATCGGACTGGACACCGTGCTGGCTATCCTGAATGTCATGTACGAAGGCTACGGAGATCCTAAATATCGTCCCTCGCCCCTGTTGAAACAATATGTTCAAGCCGGCTGGCTGGGCCGCAAAGTTGGTAAAGGCATTTTTGATTACAGTTGAATTTTCAACCTGGAAAGGGGTGTGGTCAGGTGGAATTCAAGAATATAATCCTGACGCAGGCAAACCGTATCGCTACGTTGACCATTAACCGGCCTAAATCGTTGAATGCGTTGAATAAAGATACGCTTTTGGAGATCAAAACTGCGGTGGAGCTGGTGGGAGACGATGCGGTCGTGGATGTGCTGATTATAACCGGAGCGGGCGGAAAAGCCTTTGTAGCCGGTGCGGATATCACCTACATGCTGAATATCAACGCCCTGGAGGGACGTGAATTCGGTTTACTGGGGCAAGAAGTTTTCAGGCTCATTGAGGCCATGTCCAAGCCGGTTATTGCCGCCGTCAACGGCTTTGCTCTGGGAGGCGGATGTGAACTGGCCATGGCCTGTGATTTCCGCATCTGCTCCTATAAAAGCAAATTCGGCCAACCGGAAGTCGGGCTGGGGGTCACCCCAGGGTTTGGCGGCACCCAGCGCTTGCCTCGTATCGTTGGAACCGGCATGGCTAAACAGATACTTTATACCGGAAAAAACATTGACGCCAACGAAGCTTTGCGGATCGGTCTGGTTAACGCCGTGCTGCCGTCGGAGCAATTAATGGACTATGTGCAAAAGGTGGCCGAGACAATAGCGGCTCGCGGCGCCATTGCGGTTCGTTTTTGCAAGGAGGCGGTCAACCAGGGGATGCAAACCGATATTGACCGCGCCATGATGATAGAGGCCGACCTGTTTGGGCTCTGCTTTGCCACTGAGGATCAGAAGGAAGGCATGCGGGCTTTTACTGAAAAACGGGAGGCTCAGTTTAAAGGGAAATAAACGACCATCGGCTAAGGCCGGATGGTTCATGCTCCGGCCGACCGTCGGCTGAATAATCTATCGGCACTGAAGTGCACGGTTTTCCTGCGGCGGGCTAAAGCTGTGTATGGAAAATAAAAGGATAGGAGTTGAGCATTATGGATTTTGGATTAACTGATCAATCTGTAATGATGCGAGATATGTTCAGAAAGTTTGCCAAAAACGAATGTGAACCTATTGCCGCTGAAATTGATAAATCCCACCAATTCCCGATGGCAACTTTTAAGAAAATGGCCGATTTAGGTTTGACCGGGCTCCCCATCCCCGAGGAATGGGGAGGAGCAGGGGCCACTTACCTTGATTTTGCTATGTTTATCGAAGAAATCGCCAAGTGCTGCGCTTCCACTGCGGTTATTATGAGCGTGCATACCGGGCTGGGATGTATGAGTACCTGGCTCTACGGCGGTGACCGGGTAAAACAGAAATATCTGCGGGCCCTGGCCGGCGGGGAGATTATCGGCGCTTACGCTTTGACTGAACCCAACGCCGGTTCCGACGCTGCCTCCATTAAATGTAAAGCCGAAGACAAAGGCGACCACTTCATCATCAACGGCAGCAAAATATTTATTACCAACGGTGGAGTCGCCACCACTTACTGCACCTTTGTCAAAAGCGATTCCAGCCAGGGGCCGGGCCGAGGTATCACCTGCCTGCAGATCGAGAAGGATACCCCTGGCTTCACCATGAGTCAACCGGTGCAGAAGATGGGGATGAACGGCTCTCCCACCGTTGAACTATATTTTGAGAATGTCAAGGTGCCTAAGGAGAATATGCTGGGCGAACAGAATAACGGTTTTCAGGTGGCTATGGGTCTTCTGGCCGGGGGACGCATTACCATTGCCGCGCAAGGGTTAGGTATTGGTGAAGGCGCCTTGGAATTCACCACCCAGTACATTAAGGAAAGGCAGCAGTTTGGTAAACCGCTGGCGGCCAACCAGGGGGTGCAGTTCATGGTAGCGGATATGGCAACGGCTTTAGACGCGGCTCAGCTGCTGATCTATCGGGCTGCCTGGTTAAAAGATAACGGACTGCCCCATAACAAGGAGGCTTCCATGGCCAAGAAGTTTGCTACCGATACCGGCATGGAAGTGACCACCAACTGTGTTCAATTGATGGGCGGCTATGGCTATTGCAGTGAGTTCCCCGTTGAACGCATGATGAGGGATTGTAAGATAACGCAGATTTACGAAGGTTCCAATCAGATTCAGCGCATGATCATCGGCCGTGAAGTTATCGGCAAGTGGTAAAAGGGGGTAGAAATATGGGAAAACCTCAGAAAGTTAGCCTGACAGAAGCCATCAGCCTGATAAATGACGGCGATTCACTTACCTTCAGTGGGTTTACGATTTGGCGCCGTCCTATGGCTGCCATTATGGAAATGATCCGTCAGGGCAAAAAAAATCTGCATTTGATTGAAGTGAATGGCGGTACCCACGATGATATGCTTATTGGGGGAGGTTGCGTCAAGATATGGGAATCATGCTGGAGCGGACATGAATTGTACGGCAAGATCCCAGGTAATTTGTCCCGTAAAGCCCAGGCCGGCGAATTGATATGTGAAGATTACAGCCATGTTCAAATGCTTTACCGTTTAGTGGCGGGCGCACACGGTTTGCCTTTTATGCCGGTCATTGCCGGCTTGGGTACGGATATGCTGAATCCGGAATATGACATGCTGGGCAAAGCCGGTCTGCGGGATGGTTCCAATCCTAAGATACCAACCCGAAAATATGAGATGTATACGGATAACTTCACCGGTGCGGATGTAGCGCTGGTTCCTGCCGCCCAACCCGACTGGTGTATTGCCCTGGTGCAGATGGTGGGTTCGGAAGGCACGGTAAGGGTCCTGGGCCAAAAGTATGCGGATGATGAAGCCATTAAATCAGCGGACAAGGTGATTGTTCTGACCGAACAGATCGTTCCGGAAGAATTCATTCGCCGGGAGCCGGAGCGTAATCTGATCCCGCCTTATCTGGTTGATTATATCGTGGAATTGCCCTGGGCCGGACATCCTACCGGCTGCTACGGCTGCTATGAGGCGGACGGTGAATTTATCAAGGATTTCTATAACCGGTCGCGCACGCAGGAAGGTTTTGACGAGTGGGCGCAAGAGTGGATATTCGGGCTCAAGGATCATGAAGCCTATCTGAACAAACTGGGGGTCAGCAGGTTGGAAATCCTGCGCGCCAGTACCGCCTTGGGTTATTCCCAAAAAGTGAAAAGGGGGTCGAGATAATGGCTGGTAATGATTATGCCCAAGTAGGCGAATTTAAACCGATGGACCTGCTGGCGGTAGCGGCGGCCAGAGAGGTATCTGACGGAGAGGTGGTTTTCGCCGGTACCGGTCTGCCCATGTTGGCGATTATGCTGGCCCAAAGAACCAACGCTCCTAATGCCACCTGCATATATGAAGCCGGCAGTGTCGATGGCCGTCCCATTGATCTGCCGGTCTCGGTAGGCGATGCCCGCTGTCACTACCAGGGTGCGCTGGCCAGCGGCTTATGGGATGTTTTTGGCCAGTTGGGCAGAGGAGTAGTTGATATGGCCTTCCTGGGCGGGGCGGAAATAGATCAGTATGGCAATGTTAATACCACTTATATGGGTGCTATTCCCGGAGGCAAACGCCTTACCGGCAGCGGCGGCAACGCTGATATCAACTCCCTGGCCAGGAGGACGGTTTTCATTATGACCCAGGAGAAACGGCGCTGGGTAGAACGGTGCAGCTACATCACTTCTCCCGGCTGGCGTATTCCCAAATGGCCCGGCGGTGAATTCGTTCATAAAAAGGAAGTCTACAACAAAAATTTCCGGGGAGGACCCTGGGCGGTTATATCCAATATGGGCGTTTTCCGTTTTGACGATGAGGGACTTATCTATCTGGATACGGTTCATCCCGGCTTCACTCCGGAACAGGTCCGGGACAACTGCATGTTTAAGCTGAACATTGCCCGGGTAAGCGGGGAAACTAAAACGCCTACCTATAACGATCTGGAACTGCTTTATAATGTGGTGGACCGGGAAGGGATCTTTTTGGTTTAGGGGGGTGTTACGACAGCCGGATTATAACCGAGTATCAGGAAGTTCTGCTGCGGCCTAAATTTGCGTTTGCCCTCAAAGGCGTCGGGCGAATCATAGATTTTATTCTCTATGCAGGTTTTTCGGTGGTCGCTGTCCCTATAATGACTCCATTTGCAGACGAAGATGATAAGAAGTTTTATGAGGTCGCTAACACTGCCGGTGCGTATTTGGTGACCGGCAACCTAAAGCACTTTCCGACTGAAGCACGGGATCATATGTTAAGGACGCCGGCGGAGCTATTGGGAATAGTTGAGGCGGGCCGGGGGGTTAACGGCTTTATGAAAGAATGGTTTTGGTGATGATCTGGTGATGAAAAAAATATGATAGAAGCGGGGGCAGATGTGATCGCGCTGGCATCTTGCATAACCAGAGGTAACCCGATAGGTTTTGTGTCCCCCACGCCGAACAGATGAAGTCCGCCATAATTAGAAAAATCGTCGACAATACAGCTTTTATGGACTACACGCATGCGTAACCGGGGATCAGCCCCGGTTATTTTTTGTACCATTGATTAAAAGGATCTGCCACAAATCCGAAAAAGGGATTAAAGGGCAGCCTCTTTCTTGGTTGAAGTTAAATTGAGGCGTTTATCCGATGGAACTACAGCAATGAATATGGGACATAATGCAGGAATATGTAAATGCGACAAGAAATAGAT
>DATMYB010000029.1:0-3902 GCA_035561215.1 Syntrophomonas sp.
CTAGTGTACTGTATCATTCACTTTTGGATAAAGGACGCAGGATGAATTTTCAGTCTGCAAGGGGTCGTCGCTCAGCATAGCCGTAGCTATGGTGAGCGACGACAACACAGCAGATGGAAATTCAGACAAGTCATTTGCCGAAATGTGAGTGACAGAGTACCGGGTTTATACGGAAACCGTATCAAAGGTACAGCCTGAGGTACCGCCTCAGGTAGGGGAGTTATTGTTATGGCCATTTCATTTCACCGTTTCATTCTTGATAAACTGAAACCGGAACTGGCTGGCGCATGGGAAACGGCACTGATCGACAAAGTGGAAGTCTCCAGTGTCAACCGGCGCTGGAGAATTTACCTGCGGCTGACCGAGCCGGTACCGGAACCGAGCATCCGGGCTACAGAATCAGCCTTGCGCGGCCAATATGCCTTTTTAGATGAAATTGATATTATTCCCCGCCTGCTTGATCAAGATCGCTGCTTAAAAGATATCTTGAACGCCCGGCGTGACGACTGGACCGGCAGTTGCTTCTGCGGTGCGCTGGCCCCCGCGGCTGATGCGCTGCAATGGCGGATTGCCGGTAATCGTATCGATCTTGTAACGGAGCGGACGGAAAATTTTCAGGCCGTCATCGACGGGGATGCCTGCTGCAAATTGGCGGCCTGGTTCCAGCAGGAATATCGCCTGAGCCCGGTGGTGCGGGTCCTATGCCGCCAGCATAAAATAGCCGAGAGTCCCGGCGTCGTTTGGATAGAGCAGCAGGAACCAGAAATTATCGCCCCGCCGCCCACGGAAGAGAAAAAGAAGCGCGGCTACAGACAGGACGGCAAAAACCTTTTCCGCAGCATAAAAGGCGCCTCCATACCGGTGCGTGATTTGCAGGAAGGTATGAAAACCGCCGTGACCGAAGGGGAAGTCTGGTTCAAAGAAGCCACCACCTTGCGGGACGGAAGTTTGGTAGTAAGTTATTACCTGACCGACTATACCGACACCATCGTGCTCAAAGCCTTTATCGGTTCGCCCCAGGAAGATAAAATTGAAATCGGCGAGTACATAAAAGTGAAAGGCCCGATCCGCTTCGATCCCTTTCTTAAAGAAGCGGTATTATTTATCGACAGTTGCAGCAAGTTGCCGCGCAGTGAGCGTCTGGATGAGTGCCCGGAAAAACGGATCGAGCTCCACGCCCATACCAAAATGAGCGCCATGGACGGCTTGAGCGAGGTCAAGGCATTGATAGAAAAAGCCGCGGCCTGGGGTCATCCCGCTATCGCCATCACCGATCATGGTTGCCTGCAGGCTTTCCCCTTGGCCTATGATGCCGGACAGGCACTGCAAGCGGCCGGCAAACCCTTGAAGATTATTTATGGAGTGGAAGGCTATTTAGTGGAAGAGGATCGAAAAGAACGCCCCTTCCATATCATTTTGCTGGCCCAAAACCGAACCGGTCTGAGGAATCTGTATAAACTGATCAGCGTTTCCTATCTGGATAATTTTTATCGCAAACCCAAAATGCTGCGAGCCGATCTGGAAAAATACCGGGAAGGATTGTTGCTGGGCTCCGCCTGTGAAGCCGGAGAATTGTATCAGGCGCTGCTGAATAACGCCGACGAAGAGCGCCTCGACCAAATTGCCGAATTCTATGACTATCTGGAAATACAGCCTCTGGCCAATAACCAGTTTCTCCTCAAAGAAGGACGCTTGCAATCGGAGCAGGACTTGATGGAGCTGAATCGACGCATCGTTGCATTGGCCGACCGGCACCACCGCCTGGTGGCGGCTACCGGTGACGTGCATTTTATTGAGCCCCAGGATCAAATCTACCGTACCATCATTCAAGCCGGCCAGGGATTTGAGGATGCCGATGCCCAGGCGCCGTTGTATTTTAAGACGACGACGGAAATGTTGGCGGATTTCGCTTATTTGGGAGAGGAAACCGCCCGGCGGGTGGTGATCGACAATCCCAACCGCATCGCCGCCATGATCGAAGCGCTGAAACCGGTGCCGGACGGCTTTTATCCCCCCCAGATCGACAGCGCCGAACAGGAAATCACCGAACTGACCTGGGAAAATGCCCGGCTGCGCTATGGCCAGCCACTGCCGGAAATAGTAGAAGCCCGACTGCGCCGGGAGTTGGATTCCATCACCACTCACGGTTTTTCCGTGCTGTATTTGATTGCCCATAAGTTGGTCAAAAAGTCCAATGACGACGGTTATCTGGTGGGCTCCCGTGGCTCGGTGGGATCTTCCCTGGTGGCTTTCCTGACCGGAATAACCGAGGTAAACGCTTTGCCTCCCCATTACCTGTGCCCCGACTGCCATTACAGCGAATTTTTCAGCAACGGTGAAGTGGGTTCGGGGGCGGATCTGGAGGACAAAAGCTGTCCTAACTGTGGAGTGCCCTTGTGCAAGGATGGTTTCGACATACCCTTTGAAACTTTCTTGGGCTTTGACGGTGACAAGACGCCGGATATCGATCTGAATTTTTCCGGCGATTACCAAAGCCGTGCCCATCAATATGTGGAAGAACTGTTCGGCAGCGAAAACGTATTCCGGGCCGGCACCATATCCACCGTGGCGGAAAAAACCGCTTTCGGCTTTGTGAAAAAGTATGCCGAGGACAGGCAGATGCAATTGAAAAACTCGGAGGCCACCAGACTGGCCCGGGGCATTACCGGGGTGCGCAGGACTACCGGTCAGCACCCCGGCGGTTTGATCGTGGTGCCCCGGGATCATAATATTATGGAATTTACCCCCCTGCAGCATCCGGCCGACAAGAAGGAATCCGGCGTTATTACCACCCATTTTGAATACCATGCCCTGGACCAGCAACTGATCAAACTGGATATAC
Organism: Syntrophomonas sp.; assembly: GCA_035561215.1. GTDB lineage: Bacteria > Bacillota > Syntrophomonadia > Syntrophomonadales > Syntrophomonadaceae > Syntrophomonas_B. The sequence goes on from DATMYB010000029.1 coordinate 2,843, forward strand.
TGGGTCATGACGATCCCACCGTAATTAGGGAATTGGAGGACCTGACCGGGATCAAAGCCCGTGGTATCAGTTTGTCCGAGCCGGAAACCATGAAACTGTTTTCCGGCGTTGAATCTTTAAAAGTCAAACCGGAGGACATCGATTCCAGCGTCGGCACTTACGGCATACCGGAATTCGGCACCAGATTCGTACGGCAGATGCTGGAAGCGACGCGTCCCGCCAGTTTTTCCGAATTGGTGCGGATCAGCGGACTATCCCACGGCACGGATGTATGGAACCACAACGCCCAGGATTTGATTGAGGCAAAAACCGCCACCTTGAGCGAGGTTATCTGTACCCGTGACGATATTATGACTTATCTGATTCAAAAAGGGCTGGAGAAAAAACAGTCTTTTAAAATCATGGAGAAAGTCCGCAAGGGCAAGAAGCTCAACGAAGAGGAATCCAACTTGATGCTGGCTCACGATGTGCCCCAATGGTATGTGGATTCCTGTATGAAAATCGGATATATGTTCCCCAAGGCCCACGCGGTGGCTTATGTTACCATGGCCTACCGCATCGCCTGGTTCAAAGTGTACTACCCCCTGGCCTTTTACGCTTCCTTCTTTGGCATCCGGGCCGAAGATTTTGATGCTGAAACCATCCTGAGCGGTTATGAGGCCGTACGCAGCAAAATAAAAGAAATAGACCGGATGGGTTTCAAAGCATCCCAGAAAGATAAAAAGCTGGTCACCATACTGGAATTGGCCATGGAAATGTATACCCGCGGTTTTGGCTTTTTGCCGGTGGATATCTATCAGTCCGACGCCCAGAAATTTATCGTTAAAGGCAACAGTTTGCTGTTGCCCTTCGCCGCCTTGCCCAACATCGGCGCGTCCGCCGCCCAGGGAGTTATCGCCGCCCGTGCCGACGGTCCCTACATTTCCATTGAAGATTTCCAGGTTCGCACCCATCTCAACAAAAGCGCCATGGAACTGCTGCGTCAGGAGAATTGTTTCGAAGGATTGCCGGAGAAGAGCCAGCTGTCTCTGTTTGCGTGAAAACCAGTTTACTGGAAATA
>DATMYB010000030.1:0-2754 GCA_035561215.1 Syntrophomonas sp.
GAAAACTATTGAAAACATTGTAACAAGAGAGGTTCATAAGAACAATACCATATTTTACAAGGGCAACCGGTATACCCTGCCCCTGGGGACTTATCAGCCAGGCCGGAAAGTAAGCCTGAATATTGAGGATGAAATTCTTAAGATACGGGATGATTTCGATGGATATATCATAGCTGAACATAAAATCTCAAAGAACAAGGGGGAGTTGGTACAAAACAACAACCATAAGCGGGATACCACGGAGAAGCTGGACAGTATTCAGAGCAGCTTGTTTAAGGCCCTGGGCGAAAGTGAGGATGCGCATACCTTCCTAACCCAGATCCGCCGGTTAAAGGTGCGCTATGCAAGGGATCAGTTCAGTCTCATTGAAAAGATATTGAAAATACATACCGGTATAGTTATTGATAAAGCCTTAAATTACTGTATATGCCACAGTCTATTCAGTGCCGTGGAATTCAGGAATGCTGCGCAATATTTTGCCGGCTGTCTTGAAAAAGAATTGGAAGACGTGAGCCATCATCCGAAAGTTGCTGTACTAAATACCAACATAACCACAAAGAAAAGGCATCTTTCCGAGTATGAACGGGTTGTGAAGGGGGGTGATTTCTAATGCCCCTCCTTAACGAAGTCCAGGATCAACTCTCAGCGTTGCTGCTTACGAATGCGGCCCGCAGCTTAGAAACAATCCTAGAAAAAGCGCAGGCGCAAGATTGGACAATACTTAAAACCTTAAATATTCTGCTTGGTGAAGAAAGGAAGGCTCGAACCGACAAGGCCAGAGAAAGAAGACTAAAACAGGCCAGCTTCCCCTATCTGGCGACGATAGAAGAGTTTGACTTCGGGTTTCAAACCAGCATATCCAAAAAACAGATGAACCAGCTTTTGGAGCTTTCCTGGTTGGAGAGTGCCTTTAATATTATGTTCTTGGGTCCGCCCAGCGTAGGCAAAACACATTTGGCCGTATCCCTGGGAATTGCCGCCGTCAACGCCGGCTACTCAGTATTATTTATCCATATGGATCAGCTGATTCATGCGCTGAAAACTCAGGAAATATCGCCAAAGAGCAGGCATAAATTGAAAAGACTGCACCAGGCTGATCTGGTTATCATAGACGAAGTCGGCTTTCAGCCGGTAAACCGCAATGAAGCCAACCTGTTGTTTGGAGTAATTAATCAGCTTTACCAACAGACCTCTATTATCTTGACTTCCAACAAGGGATTGGTTGAATGGGGAGAGTTCATGGGGGACCCGGTAATAACCGCTGCCATGCTGGACAGGCTAATGCATAAATGTGAGATCTTAAACATGGAAGGAGACAGCTACCGGCTTACTCACCGGGAAACAATACTCAAGGATTAACCAGGGAAATTTCCAGAAAAAACGGTGGCTAAGTGCTGCATTTTAAATGGCCGAATATGCTGTATTTCTATTGACCGTTCACACCAGTTTCTTTGTCCTTATCTGGTGGATAACAGTAAGCTACATGTCCAACATCCTGCCCGCAATTCATCTCAGTTTTACCGGGCAGTTTGCCATGGCTACGTCTTTAGTCAATATGCAGTGGCTTTTATTTTTGCCGTCGATGTACGTATTCGCGATTTACGATTCTTACGTCAACTGTGTGGAATACAATAAGCTTTGCGAAAATGAACAAGCTAGGTTCCTAAAGGACAATTATCAAAGTCCAAATGCCCTAATGCCGGTTTAAGGAAAGGGGGTAGTAGTCTTTGTTCATTACGGCGACATTTCAATACTCGGAATATCTTGAGCTAGCAATCAGTGAGCTTGAGCAGAACGGGATCATTAGAGAGAGAATCGTAGCTATACCTTTGGACAAAAAGGTGGAAAAGAGAAAAATCCTGGACACCATTCACCGTGCGGACGGAATTAGCCAGATAGACGGAGCTATGGTTCTGGGGGCTGTCTTTATGGAGCTGGGCGTTGTATATGGCTACTTCTGGAGACTAGGACCGGTCTTATGGGGTTTGATCGGACTGGGATTTGGTGTCGTGGTTGGTTTCTTACTTGACTACTATGTTGGTAAACTGCTTAGCACAGGTAAGCAGGCCAGGAAGTTAAATAAAAATGCAGCCGGAGGCCAAGCAGCGGAAGTTGTACTTATTATTCATTGCGAGGAAAACCAGTCCCAGATGGTTGAAGAGGTTCTTTGGGACAATCTGTCGCTGGGGGTAGGCAAGCTGAAAACCGCCTGAGCAATTATCAGGTAAATCACGAAAAGAGACCTGGCTGCTCCGATGGTGCCTTAAACCATACCGAAAACGTCGTCCCGTCGCGGCCTGTATCCACCTTTATGGAAGCCCCATGCTTCTCGGCCACAGTATAACAAATGACCAAACCTAAACCGGTGCCGTTATCTTTGGTGCTTAAAAAGGGAGTACCCAGCTTTTCCAATACATGCGGTTCAATGCCTTCTCCCTCGTCCTCCACCGCAAAAACTACATGGCCATCTTCTAAAAAAGTGCGCAAAACAATAGTTTTGTTGGGGCCTGATGCTTCCAATGCGTTACGTACCAAGTTTAGTATTAGCTGGCGAATGTCATTTTGGCTTAATTTCAGATCTGGTATTTCGGCCAGCTCTAATTGCACCAATTTGTTATCTATGATAGCCTCGGCCTGGATAAGGGGAGCTATACTCTGAATGATCTGGTTGAGGTTTTCTTCTCCCACTTCTATTGCTCTTTCTTTGGCAAGGGATAGAAAGCCAGATATGATTGAATTGGCCCGATCCAGTTC
>DATMYB010000031.1:0-3023 GCA_035561215.1 Syntrophomonas sp.
CACATAAAAGTGCCATAACAATATGGATTTACTGAAAAGAAAATAAACTAGAACCAGTCCTACGGCAACCGTTGTAAACCAGGTTTTTGAAGATACCTTACCGGTGAGTCGCCCGGTGAAGTTTAAGAAAACGCCGCCTAATATTGCCAGGATCGTTCCAATAAGACTGACCGCCGCGATCTTGAAATTATGGGTACTTGCGATCGGTGTTACAAACAAGGAGAAACTATTAAATAGGAGTCCATATGCAACCGTGTTCCATAAGCAAACGGCCAGAAAAATTTTCCCTGCAGGATGCGACCACATACTACCTGATTTGCTACTCATTACTCCACCCCCATAAATATTGTTTGGTTATTGGCCTTGGCTATCTGACCTTTCCGTACAGTTTCAAATGATCTCCACATCCCCCCTACGCCATTTTCGTGCAGCAATCCATTCTATATCCAAATGCATGGAACCCCGGCGCCATAATCATTTAACCTTTTAAATCCTGAGTTACCCGAACCTGTACTCAACCCCAAAGGCGCCGCGGGGGAATTCCCATTTGGACAGTATGGTTGTGCCGCATAGAATCCGACAGGTACCGCATTCCAAACAACCGGCATAGTCGAAAAACACTTCGCCGTCTTTATTCAGCTTGTAGATCCCGGCTGGGCACGCCGCCATCAGCTTGCGGTATTCGTTCAGGTTCACCTCCTCTTTGAGCACGATGTGGGCATTTTCCTCATCTACGTAAAACTTATTTAGAGATAGTTTTGCGTCTACGTTTACTTTTTCTTCTTCTGCGGTGTTCATAACGCTCTCATTCCTTTCCATCCGTCTTTGAGCAGGTTCCAAATGCCAACTTTTTTCGCATGGGGCATCATTTTCTTTATTAGGGGCTGAGCCGGGTTCCCATCCATGACGAACATATCGGTTAGCATATCGATCGCCATCCGGGGATAAGCATCAAAAATCCTGGGGGTACTTTCTAAAAAATGAGGGAATTTCCGATACAGCTTCATATCCGGCAAAACAAAACTCTCCTCCATGTACTTCTTATAATTCTGCAGTCCGGCTGCACTAAAATCCCCGCTACGATGAGCATCAACAATCGCTCTGGCAGCGCACTCGGCCGAGGCTACAGCGAAATCCATGCCCCGGATAGCATAGCCCAGATTGATGCACAGCCCGGCTCCGTCGCCTACTACCAGCACCCCGTTCCCAATGATCTTTGGCATCATATCCAAGCCCCCCTCCGGTACCAGGTGCCCGGAATACTCAACCAGTTTGGCTCCTTTCAGCAACGGAGCCACGGCAGGATGGTGGTGAAAATCCTCCATCATCTGGGGCACAGGTTTCTCCCCCAGGCTGCTTAAGGTGGCCACCATGCCCAGAGATATACTCTCTTTATTGGTGTACAAAAACCCGCCCCCGATTCGGCTGTCGGATGGGCTTCCGGCGAACATGCACGCGGCGCCTTGGTTCTCGCTGCAGCAAAAGCGGTCTTCAATCACACCGGCGGGCAGTTCCCAAAGTTCCTTGACTCCTACCGCCATCTGCTGGGGCTTGAATTCTTCCCTCAACCCGATCTTCTGCGCAAGCAAGCTGTTGATGCCATCTGCCAGAACGACTACTTTAGATGTGATTTCATCTTCCCCGGCTACCACTCCGCTGACCTTGCCGTCATTGACCACCAGGTTTTCCACGCAAATCCCCGAGACCATATTGACCCCGGCAGATTCCGCCTTTTCCCCCAGCCACTGATCGAAAGGCGTTCTAAGTATCGAATAGGAATCCTGGCCCTGTATGCCCAGGCGCCCAGAATAGAAATCAAGCCCGGCGGCGCTGTCATCGGTCATCATATAGATTCTCTCGCGAGTTATTTTCCTTTCGATAGGCGCTTCCTCAGCAAAACCAGGCATGATTCTCTCCAGACTATGAGAGTAGATGCGCCCCCCGGTCATGTTCTTACTGCCGGGGAAGTTGCCTCTTTCAATCAGCAGCACCTCCAAACCTTCTTTGGCCAGGATATAGGCTGTCACCGTGCCGGCAATTCCTCCACCGACTATTATGGCGTCAAATGCTTCGTCTGCCACATTCATACATCCTTTCGCTTATTTCGTATTGCCACAAATAAGTAAAATCTTTACAGCTAGCTCTTTTCCAGCCTTTTGTCAAGACTTCTCTCTTCCAATACTAATTCAATAAATGTTTCAAATGCCTCGTCATATCCCTCTTTGATACTGTAATTCCGCTCCGTAGCCGGTCTTCTTCTCTGGGCTTTATCTAGGCGCCGCCTGTTGCCGTTTCTGCTCTTAAGCGCGCTACTTTATTCACAATCCTCTAAATTAGTTTGTCATATTAAAGCGTCATAGCTATTGTTGAAGGCGCATCTGTTATTAACTACAGCAAATTCCATGCCAATACAAAAACACTGATATATCAGTGTTTTTGCATTGGCCACTCAGGTGGTGTTTGAAATTGTCTCTTTTTGTACTAGTCAAAGCTACACTAAATGTGAGTTATAGTTTGGCAATCAGCAATCAATATTCACCCCTATGCACCTATTCAAATCAAATTGTTTTCCCCACTGTTTTCGCCCCTTTGCGCCAGGCCTCTAATCTAGGACTATCGGTACAAATTACCATGCCCTCTTTTACAGGTGTTTCACATGCTCGAACATCGTGAACTCCCTCTTCATCATTTAGCTCGACTAAACACTTGCAGCAATTGCCGGTACGCAATAGGCGCTTGACATCATAGCATAAATGGGGACAGTAAATCTGTTCCTTTAACAGGGCCAAAAGAATTGTAAGCCCATCATCAACCTCAACTTCTTTTCCGTTAACGATGATCTTGATTTTTCGGGGAACATTTGTTTTTTTTTCGGATGTATCCATATTACCTCCGTAAAACATCGGGTCGTAAGCTCCATACAGGGCACATGCCCTCTTCGTCAGGCTTGCTCTTTTTAAAGTTCGTAAACCAGCTCATCACAGCTTCCAGGTATCATTGAATAAATATGTATGTATAAATAC
>DATMYB010000032.1:0-2661 GCA_035561215.1 Syntrophomonas sp.
GTGGCTAAGGCAAGAAAAAATTTTGCATAAATAAAAAAAAGAAAAGGTGGTTTTGATTAATGGAAACTTACTACAATCCGAAAGACTTGGCAAAATTCCCGACTATGGGCGAGGAAGCACCGGAATTATGGAAACTGTTTCAGGCGTATTACGGCGCCGTATTTAAGGAAGGAGCGTTAAGCGCCCGTGAAAAATCCTTGATTGCGCTGGCGGTAGCTCACGCAGTTCAATGCCCGTACTGCATCGATTCTTATACCCAGGATGCCTTGGAAAAAGGAGCCAATCAGGCGCAGATGACAGAAGCGGTTCATGTAGCGGCAGCCATTCGCGGCGGCGCTACCCTGGTTCACGGGGTGCAAATGAAAAATGTTGTCAAAACCCTTGGTTTTTAAAAGGTGGGTGAATACCATGAATGACAATTGCGATACGCAGCTAAAAAATTTGGCCGCTATCGAAAGTATCAAACCTTTTACAGGCAGATTGCAAGAGATAAACGCTTATCCTTTAAGGACGAACCCTAAACTTAATACCATGCAGGTAAACGTAGGTAAAGTGTGCAATCAAGCCTGCCGGCATTGTCATGTGGGCGCAGGTCCTAACCGCACCGAATCCATGTCCCAAAATACGATGTCCGAGTGTCTGCGGCTGCTGGCTGAATATCCTTTTCAGGTTCTCGATATTACCGGCGGCGCACCGGAAATGAATCTCAATTTACCCTGGTTCATTGATGAGGCCACGAAGCTTGGCCGCCATGTCATGGTGCGGTGTAATTTAACGGTTTTAGATCTGCCGGAATACGCACCTCTGGCAGAATTTTACGCAAATCACAAAGTCGAAATCGTATCCTCTCTTCCCTATTACAGTGAAAAAGATACGGACCGGCAGCGTGGTGCAGGCGTGTTCAACACTTCCATCAAAATCCTGAAAAGATTGAATGATCTGGGCTATGGCCAGGAGAATAACGACTTGCAGTTAAATCTGGTATACAACCCCGGCGGCGCTTTTTTGCCGCCGGCCCAGAGCGCTATTGAAGCTGATTTCCGGACAGTGCTCTTACATCAATATGGAATTCGTTTTAATAAATTGTTTAATATCACCAATGTTCCGATTGGGCGATTCCAAACCTTCCTGATCGAGTCAAACAATCTAGATAGGTACATGGAAAGACTGGCCAACAGTTTTAATCCGGCCACGGTGGAGGCGGTGATGTGCCGTAATCAAATTTCAGTGGGCTGGGACGGCCAAGTCTATGATTGTGATTTTAATCAAGTTTTGGGATTGGCATGTACCCCCAATAATATCAGGGATTTCACCACGGAAAACCTGCGCGAACGTATGATTCTGCTCCATAACCACTGCTATGCCTGTACGGCAGGAGCAGGATCCAGTTGCGGCGGAGAAGTCGTTTGACCAAGCGCCAACCGCCGGCGCCGGATTATTGACGTAAGTCGGATTTTTTACGCTTGAACTGAGATGAGAAAGGTATGATTTATTTTGCAAATTTTCGATGCAGCCGTTTATGAAATCGTTGAAAAGGCACTCGCCGGACATGAGTTAACATTTGATGAACTCAGGCTATTATACTCTGTTCACCCTTACTCCAAGGAAGCGTATCACATTCGATGGGCGGCAAATCATATGGCGATGCGGGCGTCAAATGGCAAAGCAGTAATTTATATGCAAATTGGACTGGATTCCAGTGCTTGTTATAGAAATTGCAAATTTTGTTCCTTTGCCGCCTGTAATTGCGCCAGAAAAAATCGCTCCGAACTATCGGTCAATAATGTGCTTGAATATGCGCAACGTGCAGTTGAAGATGGCGCCAATGCGATTCTTTTGCTAACAACTGCTTCATATGATTTTCAAAAACTCCTGGAAGTGACGGCAAAGCTTCGCGAAACTTTAGGGAACGACATGCCTTTGCATGTCGGTACGGATGACTATTCCGTACAACAGGCGCTGGCAATGAAACATGCCGGAGTGAACGGAGTATATCATTCCATTCGCATGGGAGAAGGCATTGATACCAGGATTTCAATCGATACAAGAATCGCAACGATTGAGAATGCTCACAAAGCTGGTTTAAAGCACTACACCTGCGTTGAACCGATTGGCCCCGAGCATAGTTTCGATGAATTGGTATCGAAAACCATGCTTAGTTTGAAACTTAATCCTGTTTTTGGCGGTGCATATCGTCGCGTTACGGTCATGGGCGATCTGGCTCGCTATGGATCGCTAAATGATATGCAATGGTCTGCATATGTAGCCGCTTATCGCTTGGCATCCGGTCTGAAGCGCCCCTTCTGTATGTCAGCTTTTTCCGTTTCTCTAGCGTCCTCCGGCGCCAATATGTGCTGTACGGAAGTTGGCCCCAGCCCATGCGATGACGGTGACTTAATAGAAGAAGGCGATGTTGGCCTAAACGTCAAAGCCGCGATAAAAATATTCAGCGAAACCGGTTGGGAGGTTGTAAAAGGGCCGGCCCAAGAATGGTCGGAAGAGTATTGCAGTTGATGTTTTAGGGTGTCAACAATTTTAGTTACGCATCAATTTGATGCAGTAAGCATGGCTCAACTAATCATTGCTGCAAAACCGCATGGTATATCTAAATCGACTTGCAACGTATTTTTAATTATCGAATAGGGTCTGCAGTATTTATAC
>DATMYB010000033.1:0-6713 GCA_035561215.1 Syntrophomonas sp.
CAATATATCCATAACAATATCCACAAAAACCACAAAAGCCTAAAATAACTATAGGGCGTGGACAGATGTTTTGTCAAGCCTGACATGTCCTTTTAATGAGAGGCATGCTATTTTGGGCAATTGCGGAATTATATGTAAACCCTGCGACTTCGCTAGTAGTCTGTGTCGCCTAAAAGTTTAGGTTATCCGCCGAGAGAAATTTTTGCAGGGTAAGGCGGAGGATTGAGCAATACTGGACGTATTGCGATTGACGACAACGAAGTCCTGCGAAAATTTGGCCGGCGGGAAGCAAAGTTTTAGGTGACACAGACTACTATGGTCAGAACTTTGAGGTAAGCGGAGGTTGCTTCATCTCCGCTCAGATGGGTTGGGAGGCGGTAAACATGGCAATTACCAAACGCAGGTTGGATTTTTTAAAGATTATCAAACAGCTTTATGAGGCTACCGGATTGCCGGTTCATTATGCCCGGGTTGCTGAAGTACTGGGGGTTAGCAAGTGGAGTGCCTATGAGATGCTCAAGAATTTGGAAATAGATGGATTCCTGCACAGACAGTACGAGGTCAATCAGGTAGAAAAAAATCCTGGTCGCGCAATGGTAATGTTCTTGCCTACGAATAAGCTCGAAGAAGTCTTGTCTGAGCAGACACCTGCTTCAAAACCAGCCAACCGGGAATGGCAGCAGGAAAAAGAAAGATTGTTGTCTCTTTTTGATGAGGTCAAGAAAGGCGGCGGGAAAACTCTATTGGAGCAGTTCGTAACTGAATTGCCGAGTCTGGAAAATCCGCTGGTATCGTGTGCTTATGTTATCACCTTGGTGTTTTCTCAGCTGCACAGTTTAAGCGAAAACAGCCTTCGATTGCTGAAAGATCTTGCAGTGGAAGCCCGCAAGGGGCCTGTTGGGCTGGCCATGTTTGTCGGTACTGTATTCGGGAGTCTGTTAAAATCGGCGGAACCGTTTTCGGTTATCGGCCAATTAACGGAGCATTTTTCTGAATTTCAAAATAATCTCACTTCCTTGACGCAATCCGAAGAGAGATTTTTAATGGATTTCCTGGAAGCGGCACTTAACAAAGCGATATAAAAGAATTCCTTCTCCGGTCGAACACGCCTGCACGTTTACGAAACCTTTCTTTTTTAGGCTTGGCTTTTATCAAGGACCTGGAAAAAGCAAAACGCCTCTTTCGGTGCACGTCCGTTGCCGCGGAAGAGGCGTTCGCCATAACCGTGTTTTAATAAAAACAAAGGATTGTTTTTAACCTTTTCTGGCCGCCAACGTTTCTGCCAGGGCCTGCAGCTTCATATTATTTCTTTCTCCATCGTAGAACGTTTCGTCCACCAGATCGCCTTCGATAATCGTTACCGGCACGTCCAGGGTTTTCTGCACATGCTCGGCGATGTAGCGCATGGTAATAGAGAAAGGTTTGCAGCTCTGGGCATAGGCAAAAATTCCGCCTTCCAGCTTATAGTCCCGGAAAATCTTCTCGGTTACCTTCGCCTTATAGCTGACGTTATGATTCAGGATCATGGTCGCCACGCCCTCTGCTACGCTATCCAGGGGACGGGCCGGGTCCAGCCGGTCAAAGGCAAACAGATCAAAGTAGCCGCTGATGACCAGACACAGTCCCAGGCTTTCCAGTTTCTCCGATAGTTCCCGAATGGCGAACCAGTAGGGGATACCGTCCCAATAAATACGATATTTAATATTGGACATGGGGATGATTTTATCGGCGATGCGCTGATTCAGTTCTTCCGTCATCAAACGATAGTGCTCAGCGGTTTCGGGCAGGTAGCGCAAAGCCAGGTTGGGGAAATTGTGCCCCATGATATCAAAAAACGTTGCCGGTACCGGCTCATGCTTATTGGCTTCCAGCATGGCTTGGTAATAGTAAGAACTGCGACTGCCATTAGCGACGATTTCCTGCAGTCGGTCATAGTCAAATTTTTTGCCGGTGAACTCTTCCAGGAAAGTAATCAAGTCCAAACACTGGCGTTTAACATGTTCCACCAGATTTTTTTCATCGTAGGCGGGAATGACCAGGGGACAATCGATATTGAACAAGGGTATATTCCAGAGCTGGCTCAGATGCTCCCACCATTTTGTTACCATAATGCAGCTGCCGTTGGAAACCAGCAGAAAGTCCGGCCGAGCCAGCTCGGCATAGGTCTCCATTCCTTCCTGCTGGGCAATGGTAGATCCCAGGCTGTTGCGGCAATAGGTGCAAAGGTGGTGTTCATAGCCGCGGGCTTCGGTGATTTCCACATGACCATGGGCGATATGCCGGGCGCCACAGGTGGCGGCGTAGGCCTCGGGGAACTGTACACAAAAATCCATCGCCCACAGGAGTTCGGCGGGAGTCCCGGCGGATACCCAGGCGATCGGTTTGGATTTAGTCTTGGCTATTTCAAGGGCGCCTCCATAATGGGCCATAATTAATTTTGCCAGGCGTTTCTGGCCTTCCAATCTGCGAACCAATTGATATTCAGATTCTGCCATGCGTCTTGCCTCCTAACTGCTCATTATCGAGTAGTCTGCGTCACCAAAACTTTGCTTTCCGCCGGCTAATTTTCCGCGGGGCTTCGTTGTCGTCAATCACAATACGGCCAGTATTGCTCTTACTCCGGCTTACCTTGCAAAAAAATTTCTCGGCGTATAACCCTAACTTTTTAGGCGACCCATACTACAGAGACTGGATAATTCATAATTTCAAGTTATTTATCAGGCTATGGAAACGGGACGTTCATATTTTCAACCTTCCCATTGCCGGGCTAAAATAGCTGCGCCCAGAGCGGTTACGATTTGCGGATCCGCCGGGATCGAAATTTTGCGTCCCAGCATACGCTCCAATAACTGTACAATCGCTGCGTTTTTAGCTACCCCTCCGGTCAACACGACCTCCGCCTTCGGATCAGGATTTACCGAGCTGATCAGTCCGTACACCCGGCTGACGATGGATTCATGCAGTCCGGCGGCGATATCTTCCTTGTTGGTCTGGCGGGCAATCAAGGATACGATCTCCGTTTGCGCAAACACGGTACAGGTGCTGCTGATGGCGGCTTTGTTTTTTGATTGCATGGAGACCGTGCCCATCTCACTCACCGGTATTTCCAGGGTCTGGGCGGCCACTTCGAGAAATTTGCCGGTTCCGGCCGCGCATTTATCATTCATGGCAAACTGCATTACCCGCCCTTTGCCGTCGAGTTTTATTACCTTGCTGTCCTGTCCGCCGATATCCACTACTAAAGAGGCGTTGGGGTAGAAGTAATGCACCCCGGCCGCATTGCAGGTGATCTCGGTGATGGTGGTGGTGGCAAAAGGAATGCTGATCCGGCCGTAACCGGTGGCCACAATGCGCGCCAGATCTTCAAAGGCAAGACCGGCTTTCTCGCAGGCTTCGTTTATGACCTGGCGGCTGACGGCGCCTATGTCAAGGCCGGTGGGCTGCAGTGCGTAAGTAAATTGGTCGTCATCTTTAAGGATTACGGCTTTTGTCGTAGTCGAACCGATATCAATGCCGGCAGTAATCATACATGTATCCTCCGTTAAATAAACCGTAAGGTTTCTTCAAAAGCCTGGATTCTGGTGCGAATTGACTCCAGGGGACCGGGACCGTGTTCGGTAATGATCGAAATGTAAGGGATACCTTCTTCTTCAAACCGTTTTTTCATCATAACAAACTCCATGTCGTACGGATCGCAGTACATTTCTTTTACAACGATTACGCCTTTGGCCTGGCCCGCTTTCATCAGATCGATGACATAGTCGGCATAAGGCGAATAACTCTTGCCGGTCTCGAGCCAATTTTCGGCGAAATGATAGGTGGTACAAGGAATGGCGTTGGTATAGAATTCCACAAAAGCGTCCAGGGGATCTCCGCTGGCATCAACGTCTTTGGCGAAATACCGGCCGCCGGTAAAGAAATCGTCATCGACCACCACCATGCCGTTGTTCTCGATCAGATCCAGTACTTCTATTTCCGGCATCGAACAGGGGTGGCCCACGGTTATGACCCGCTGCTTTTTGTTGGGCTGCGCCGGGGTTGATTCCAGTTGGGCTAAAAGCTGCGCCAATAACTGATTATGCTCCTCCCGGGGGATGAACATGCTGGCCGCAACAATCCGGGTCATATCGGCGGCGCTTATGATGCCGGGACGCTCCTGGCGTAAATGGTTCAGTTGGCGCATCATGGCCCGCGACTCGTTATAAAGGCGAATACTTGCCTGCAGCGCTTCCGTGGTGATTTTGTTGCCGGTGAATTCTTCCAGACCGGAGACCAGTCGTTCTAATTCGATACGGAAAAAAGGCTGGGTGGCATTGTCCAGTTTATAGGGACGCCACATCTGATGAAAGAAATCCACGGGATGATCCAACTGCCACACTTCCAGGTAGAATCTTACCTGGTCGCAAACATAAATGGCCGCGATTCCGTCCAAAAAATCGTATTTTCCCTTCAGCAGACTGTCAAAGGAGCTGCGGACCTGATCGCAGGCATTGGTCATCATATGCCCGTCTCCCAGGGTTATCGGTTCATCGCTGCCAAAAAGAGTGACCGGCAGCGCCCCCGCCGCATGGATGATCTCTTCCGGGAAATACATAGGAAGACACCCGATAATTTTGGTGCTCCCGGCCGCTTTGATTTGCGCCGCTCTTTCGTAAGGCCTCTCACAGTAGTCTTTGAACTTGGCAAGAATATCCTCCATACAAATCCCTCCAAATTACCGATTCAGTGATGATGTTTATTCCATTTACAAATTATTTAATCCTATTATAACAGGTTATTACAGAATAAGATCAACAAGTGTTTTTTTGTCAAAAGCCGGTTTAAAGGCATTAAATGGCTCGGCGATTATAACCTGCAGCAATAAGAGGTTCGTTCTAAAAAGCCTGGAAAAAGAAGCACGGAGGAACATTTTTGGGTGTTCCTCCGTGTACAAGCAGTCTGCGCTGTCTAAGGGCTTAGATTATCCGCCGAAAAAAATTAGCGGCGAGGCAGGCTTACTTCTTTTTCATTTTGGCCAGCTCTTCATTTTTTAAGATCCGTTTCAAAGCCTTGCCGGTAGCCGACCGGGGCAGGCTTGCCCTTATTTCAACGCTGCGCGGCGCCTTGTAAGCTGCCAGATGTTCCCGGCAATAAGCGATCAAATCCGATTCATTGACAGTGGCGCCGTCAATGAGCTGAATAAAGGATTTAACCGTTTCGCCGCGGTATTCATCCGGAATGCCTATAGTCATGGCATCAACCACCTGAGGGTGCTGCAGCAGCAGGTTATCGATTTCCTGAGGATAGATATTGTAACCTCCGGCAATGATCAAATCCTTAGCCCGATCAACGATAAAAATATATCCGTCCTCATCCTGGTAAGCAATATCACCGGTATGCAGCCATCCGTCTACTAACTGCTTGGCGGTCTCCTCCGGTTCATTCCAATAGCCTTTCATGACCATGGGAGATTTCATTAACAGTTCTCCCGGTTCTCCCAGCGGTACTTCCTTACCGGTATCTACATCGATGAATTTGACTTCCGCATCCGGATAAGGAAGCCCAATGCTCAGCGGTTTTTTCACGCCAAAGAAAGGCGTGGTTATGCCTACGGAAGTAGTTTCGCTCATGCCCCAGCCTTCAACAATATTAAACCCCATTTCCCGTGCCTTATGCAAAAGGTCTAAAGAGCAGGGGGCAGCGCCGGCATTAATTATGGAAATTTTTTTGGGCAGATTTATTTCTTTAACACGAGGATGGTTTATAATAGCTCCCAACATGGTGGCCACAGCCGGGAAGAACCATATATGGGGGATCCGTTCCATCGTAGCCATAAACTCATCCACGTCAAAACGGGGAAGAATAACCAGGGTTGATACAGTTATAGTCGACATAGCTATGCCGCAAATTTCTCCAAACACATGGAAACAGGGGAGAACACCCATGATGTTGCGCCGTTCAATAGGAATAATCTGACTGATGGGCTGACCCAATTCGTTGCCGGTAAACAGAGCCGCCACCAGATTGCGATGAGTCAAGGTAGCCGCTTTGGGAGTGCCGGTGGTTCCGCCGGTAAATTGCAGTATGGCCGCATCTTCTTCGGTATTAAACACGATGGCGGGGGGAGCTTGATTGGTGCTTTGCGCCAGAAATTGTGAGAAATGGTGCCAATCCTCAGGTAACCCCAGTTCTTCAGGAGTACTTGTCTTCATGCCGTCTATAAAATCAGTTAATTTAGTGACCATTACAAAGGACAGATCCACCATCTGGGACAATTGCTGAACGCCGGCGATGGCGCCGTCGAATGTTATCAGGCCAGTCATACCGGTTTTCTCGATCATGCCTTTCAATTCTTCCGGTTTATACATGGGATTGAGATTAACAATGGTGCCGCCTGCCTGCAGAATAGCCCAGAAAGAAATAACCATCTGGGGGCAGTTGGGGAGCAGGATTCCCACCCGATCACCTTTTTTAATGCCTGCTGTGATAAGCCCGTTCGCCAGCCGCGTAGAATATCCATATAAGTCCCAATATGAAATTTCGGTACCGTAAAAATCAGTGGCAGCTTTGTCGGGATTCGTAGTTGCAATTAGACGTAAGATTTCGTGGGCAGGGTATTTAGGATAATTTAATACCGGTTTGGTGTAATTATCGTAGCTATTCAGCCAAAAACGTTTTTCCATTATTTCAGGTGTTAATCCAATCATATTAAAAATAATCCTCCTCAATAAAAT
>DATMYB010000034.1:0-25322 GCA_035561215.1 Syntrophomonas sp.
TCGGCAAATGACTTGTCTGAATTTCCATCTGCTGTGTTGTCGTCGCTCACCATAGCTACGGCTATGCTGAGCGACGACCCCTTGCAGACTGAAAATTCATCCTGCGTCCTTTATCCAAAAGTGAATGATACAGTACACTAGGTGACGATGTAATCGATGATTGCCCCGCAGTGGCCGCATCTTCCCTCCGCGAGACCTGTCGTTTCCACCTGGTAGCCGCAGCGGCGAACTAATATTTGCCCACAGCTTCGGCAAAGGGTATTATTCTCCACGGCGGATAAATTGCCCAGATAAACGAAATCCAAATATTCACGGGCGATGTCGGCTGCCCGCTGCAGCGTCGCTTCCGGTGTGGGCGGCATGTTCATTTTATAGGCCGGATGATAACGGGAAAAATGCAGCACGATATTCGGATCCAGTTCCCTCAGCCAGCGGCACATGCCTCTAATTGCCTCATCATCATCGTTTTCGCCGGGGATCAGTAGGTTGGTTACCTCCAGATGGGCTTTGCCCGCAATGGCCGCCAGCGTCCTCTGGACCGGTTCCAGCTTACCTTTACATAAACGCCGATAAAAATCATCGTTGAATCCTTTCAGGTCGATGTTGAAGGCGTCAACAAACTCCAACATATCCCGCAGTGGTTGGACTTCGATATATCCGTTGCTGACCATTACCACTTTCAATCCCTGCCTATGCAAGAGCGGAGCGGTATCCATGATATATTCCAGCCACATGCCAGGTTCGTTATAGGTAAAGGCCAATCCGATTGAGCCCTGTTGGCGGCAGGTCAGACTGATCTCCAGCAATTCCTCCGGACTGATATAACGGGTAGCGGGGGTAAGATGGGCAATGCTGTAATTTTGGCAGAAGGGACAGCCCAGGTTGCATCCCCAACTGCCCGCTGATAAAATCATAGAACCGGGATAAAAATGATACAGGGGCTTCTTTTCGATGGGGTCCAGCGCCAGTGAAGATACTTCGCCGTAATTGGCCGCTATCAACTGGCCTCGGCGATTGTATCTCACCCGGCAAATCCCGGTCTGGCCTGGCTGCAGACGGCAATGATGGGGGCAAACCAGGCAGCCCACGCGTCCCGCCTCTTCATTGACAAAATACTGTACCGGTTTATCAGCCATTGCACATCACCCGCTCATTCACTCGCTATTACTCATTTACCCATTACTAGTACTCTGTCAACCCTAAGTCCGTATATTATTTGTCGAGGGAAATCCTGCAGGGCAAGGCGGAGGATTGAGCAATACTGGGCGTATTGCGATTGACGACAACGTAGCCATGCAGAAATTTAACCGACAAAGAAATGTGGAATTAGGGTTGACAGAGTACTAGCCCCATGAATGCTCGCATTACCTACCGAAAACCCCGCCGGGCTGTTTTCCGGTCGTATTTAATGATGCCGGATTACCTGAAACCTTTCGATGGAATAAGGTTCATTCGGTGAGATACCTGCTTTCTGGCAAGCAATACCCAGCTGTTCCTCCACCGTATCCACCCCCTCCAGATCAGGGAGTAAAAGGCCGCGACGTCCTTTATAGCTCACGATCACCCCGTAGCGCTGCGGATCGAGTTCATCACGGCTACAGCTCTCAGGCTTACCCAGCACATCCACGGAATACTCCAGCTCGGGCAATTCTTCCGCTTGTACCGGTGAGAAGCGCGGGTCGCGTAATCCTGCCGCCAAGGCGTTATGCGCGATTTCTTCGGCCAAATTATCATAGGCAGGCAGAATGGTACCGATACAGCCTCTTAAACTGCCGCCTTTTTTTATGGATACAAAGGCCGCCGCCTTCTGCTTTTTTATCTCCTGCATCTCTGCATCCGGTTGCGGCGCAACCAGACCCCTGACCGCATGTTCCAGATTCAGGCGGGCCCAACGTACCAGCGTCCCTTCCTGAGCACGCCGCGCTGCTGCCAATTCCTCTTTGCGGCGCATCATACCGGGGATCAAACTCTCCGTTTCCGCTCCGGGCTTTATGCCTACGCTCAGATACCCCACTCCAAAGGGGCCCTCGTAGCTGGTGATGATTTTTTCCGGTTTATAGCCGTCCAGGGCTCCAATCAGAATAAGAATGGAAGGATACCCGCATTCCCGCGCGTTTGTGCGTAATTGGGGCGGGATTTCCAATAGCCCTTTAAAATCGCCCCGGTCAAAGGTTGTTTTAACGGCCTGGTCGAATTTGGGGCCGTCAGAATGATAATGATAAGGCCCTTCCTCTTTCAGCGCATGGGACATGTCCCCCGAAGCCAGTATGGCAACTTTGCGTCCCAGCCGGTCGGCGGCCTCCTGAATAGACTTCCCGAACAGATACAGCTCTTCATTGCTGAGCAAGCTGATACTGATGGCCAAAATGGGGATCTGTTCCATGCCCGCTTGTTGCAGAAAATGCAGCGGCACTAAAATGCCATGATCAAGAGACTCCTTAAGACGGTAGCGCGCGGCCAGATCGGGAGTCACTGCCAACAGCGGTAATTCTTTAGCCTCCGCTTGCTCCGCTACCGCCTGCAGCAGCTGCAGATCATTGTTAAGGCTTGTCCTCAGATTGGGAAAGCCGAAATCCCTCATATCGCCTTCCAGATGAGGAGCGGTCAGATAGCTGAAACAGTCCCGAAAAACATTGCCATGGGAAGTGAGAACTACGACACAGTCAGGCCGGGCCGCCAGTAATTCATCGCTGATAACCGCCAGTGTATCCAGGCTGGTCCGCATCTGCTCCCATCGTTCTTTGCCTATTTCCCTGAACATTACTGGCGGATGCGGCATCAATGCTCCGTAAACAATCATGACTCTTCCTCCTCTTGTTTATAATATTGCCAGTAGTCTGTAAACATCTACCTCCTTACGCTTCGCTGACGGGGATTTTCCCGGCGGATAAGGAAAATATTAGATGTTGCCGACTCGATCTCTATTTCAGCTTAGAACTGTTTTTCTCTTCCGGCAAGTATGATTTTATAATGCCTGAAAATATCGCATAGGCGACCTTGTCCTGATAATCATTCGAAACCAGCAATTTGGCTTCGCGGGGATTGGAAAGAAAACCGACTTCCACTATGACAATAGGCATGGGCGCTTTATCCAGTATGTAATAGCTGCCGGTCTTGGCTTCACGTTTATTATTGCCCAAAACCCTGATTAATTCATCCTGAATCGCAACCGCCGTGCGCTCACTCTCTTCCTGTCCGGCTTTATAGAAGGTTTGCGCTCCGGACCAGCGCGGGCTTACATCGGCATTGGTATGGATGCTTATATATAGGTCGGCCTTGGCGTTTTTAGCTTTCTCCACCCGCAACGCCAGGTCTTTTCTTTTTCTTTCCCGGATGGTGCCTTTAAAGTCGCTGCCGCACAAATCGCCGTCGCCGGTGCGCAAGTTTATGACCTGGGCTCCCGCCTGCTCCAGATAGCGAACCAGCTTTTTGCTGATCGCCAGGGTAATGTCTTTTTCCTCATATCCGTACCTGGAGGCTCCGGGATCGATTCCCCCGTGTCCGGCATCTACCGCAATTACCCGTCCGGCCAGCGCATAGGACAGCACTGGTTGCTCCGGCTGCTCCAGTTGCTTTGGTCGCTCCGGCCGCACAGACATGGAAGCCATTATGGTCGCAACCCCTACCACTATTAAACAAACGGCGGTTATCACGACCCTCCTCTTTTTCAATACGATTATCTTCAGGCCTGGCCCCCGTCGGCTATTTTTCCTCTTATTCTCCCAGCCCAATCATATCCCCCCTCGTTTACCCCTGACTGTCTATTTATATGCCGGCCGAGGAGATAATATAATGTCGTTGTAGTCTGTTACAATCTAAAGGTTCATTAATCCGGCGAAATATATTTTTGCAGGGAAAGGCGGAGGAGGAAGCAATACTGGACGTATTGCAATCGACGACAACGCACCCATGCGAGAATTTAGCCGGTGGGAATTAAAGTTTTAGGTGTAACAGACTACTAGAATATTGCCCCCCTCCCTCCCTGCCTACCACAGTTCGTGTTTTGAAAAAATCCCGCCTGAACGAGGAAAGGTCCTACAGCCAACCAGCACTAGTACTCTGTCAACCCTAAGTCCGTATATTATTTGTCGAGGGAAATTTCTGCAGGGCAAGGAAATGTGGGATTAGGGTTGACAGAGTACTGGTCTCCCATAGCAGATAAAATACAATCAGGCTATGGGCGATTTCGGATCGTCTCCAATTTTTTTGCGGGAATTTAACCCAATTGTAGTAACATGGAACCATGAAGACGACCACTACTATATGATGCCATACGGAAAGGGAGCCATCGCATGCCGGATAACAGCAATATTCCCTGGTTAAACCAGAGCGAAACTTTCCACCCGCCGGGTACCGCACCGGGTACGCTGGTACAGCGTCAGACTGATTGCGGGAGGGAAACGCGGTTCAGCGTTATCAGCTATAACCGGGATCATCTTGAAGAATCGACTTTCTCCACGCTGGAGGAGTGCTGGCAGGGTGAGCAACCCGGCTGTCTCAACTGGATCAATATTGAAGGGGGCTGCAATCCTGCTATTTTGTCGGCACTGGGGAAACATTACGGTTTTCACCCGTTGTCGTTGGAGGACGTACTGAACTCCGGCCAGCATACGAAACTGGAGCGGTATGAGGATTACTACTTTCTGGTCATCTATTTGCTCTCTGCGCGAGAGGATATCTTCACCCGACAGGTTAGCATATTTTGGGGCAAAGACTATGTTATCAGCTTGGAGGAGGACGAAGAAGGGGTTTTTGCATTACTGCGGGAGCGAATCCGCTCTCCCAAGGCTAAAATCCGGGAAATGGGTAGTGATTATTTGGTTTACTGCCTGGTGGATACCCTGGTGGATCAGTTTTTTCCCCGTATGGAATCATTGCAGGAGGAACTCACTCAGCTTGAAGACAATATTTTTACCCACCCTGACAAAAATATCATTGCCAGGATTCATAGTCTCAACATGCGGTTGCTGCTGTTAGCCAAACTGGTCTGGAGCAACCAGGAACTGATCGATGCCATGCAGAACGAGGAACCCGAGATGAGCAGCCCTAATATGCGGTTTTACCTGCGGGATTGTTACGATCATACCGTACAGGTCAGCCGTACGATCGAAAATTATCGGGAGATAAGCAACGGTATGATGGAGACTCACCTGTCACTGCTCAGCAGCCAGCAGAATGAAATCATTAAGGTATTGACCATAATCGCGACGATTTTCATTCCGCTGACTTTTATTGTCGGCGTTTATGGTATGAACTTTAATCCCAGCGCCGGCCCCCTCAGCATGCCTGAACTGAATTGGCCTTACGGCTACCTGGGCTCCTGGATATTCATGATCGTGCTGGCGCTGGGTATGATCTTGTATTTCCGCCGCCGTCACTGGATGTGAAGTCTGAGAAAACATCGAACCTTAGGTTGCCAATGAGATTAACAGTCGTCATCTGAGCCTAGTAGTCTTTACACCTAAAACTTTAATTCCCGCCGGCTAAATTCTCGCATGGGTACGTTGTCGTCGATCGCAATACGTCCAGTATTGCTTCCTCCTCCTCCTTCCCCTGCGAGAATTTATCTCGCCGGATAAAATAAACTTTTAGATGTAACAGCCTACTAAGCATCTGATCCAACAAGAGATAAATGGGGATAATAGCAGCTTATAAAAGCCTTTGACACAAATCTGTGTCAAAGGCTTTTTGCTATAAGGAAAATAAATCAGTACAGGACGGTCGAATGACATGAGGACAGCAAGCGGAAAGGCTCGAAAATAAGGGCGTCTCGTCCTTAAAACAACCGCAATTGAAGGGAGGGAAAAATCTGCGGCCGCTGGTTTTTAACTTGGAACGGAATTTGCATTAACCAAAATATATAGCTAATAGCATTTTAAAAATAAATCGGGCTCGAAAACTAGTAGTCTGTTAGATCTAAAAATTTACTTTATCCGCCGAGAAAAATTTTTGCAGGGCAAGGGGTCGTCGCTTGTACTACTGGATGCATTGTGATCGAAGACAACACAGCCCTGAGCCTCGTAAGCGAGGGTTTAGCCGGCGGGAATGAAAGTTTTAGATCTAACAGATTAGTACCGTGTTAACCCTAAGTCTGCATATTATTTGTCGAGGAAAATCCCCGCAGGGCAAGGCGGAGGATTGAGCAATACTGGACGTATTGCGATTGACGACAACGCAGCCATGCGGGGATTTAACCGACAAGAAGATATAGAATTAGGGTTGACACGGTACTAGTAGCAGACCAGCCTGAATAAAAAAACTTGATCCGACAGAAGGAGGACTCCGAAATGAAATGGCTGGAATATTATCTCAATCATACAACTTCCGCCGAGGAAGCGGTCAAGGCGGTGAAGTCAGGAGACAGGGTGGTGCTGGGGCATGCCTGCGGGGAGCCGCAGGTGATCGTCGACGCGTTGGTGGCAAGAGCTGGTGAACTTGAAGGCGTTGAAATTGCTCATGAAGTGCCGATGGGGAAAGGCACCTACTGTTTACCACAGTATGAGAAGAGCTTCCGCCACAACGCTCTGTTTGCGGGCAAACCCAGCCGTCAGGCCATAAAAGACGGCAGAGCCGATTATACCTCAATTTTTCTGCACGAATTGCCGGAACTCTTTACCAGCGGCAAGTTCCCCATTGATGTTGCCATGGTCACCGTATCGCCGACTGATGCAAAGGGATATGTAAGTCTGGGCGTGTCGGTGGACTATACATTACAGGCTATTAAAAGCGCTTCCACGGTAATTGCGGAGGTCAATCCCAATATGCCGGTAACCGGGCCGAGTTCACTGATATCCGTTGAGGAAATTGACTATTTTGTGCCCGTCGATATTCCGCTCATCGCTCAGCAACCTCCCCACATCGGAGAGGTGGAGAAAACGATAGGCCAAAATATCGCAGAACTTATCCATGACGGAGATTGTTTGCAATTGGGAATCGGCGCCGTCCCCGACGCGATTTTGTCGTTCTTGCAGGATAAGAATGATTTAGGTATACATTCGGAGATGATTTCGGACGGAGTCATGCGCCTGGCCCAGCAAGGGGTAGTCAACTGCTCCCGTAAAAACTATTATCCCGGTAAAATCGTCATTGCCTTTGCTATGGGTACCGCTGAATTTTATCAATGGCTGGACCACAACCCGTTGATCGAAGCACTACCCGTCACCATAACCAATCAGCCGTATAGTATTGCTAAGAACGACAACATGGTGGCGATCAACTCTGCTTTGTCGGTAGATCTGCTGGGGCAGGTGGCGGCCGATACCCTGGCTGGTATACAGTTCAGCGGTGTCGGCGGTCAAGTAGATTTTATCCGCGGGGCTAACAATTCCAAAGGCGGACGCGCCATCATCGCTTTGCCGGCGACGGCAGCTAACGGCTCCATATCCCGCATAGTGACTACATTGGCCCCGGGTCAGGCGGTGACTACCAGCCGCTACGACGTGGATATGGTGGTAACCGAATACGGTGTGGCGCACTTGAAATGGAAAACCAACCGGGAACGGGCCCGGGCTCTTATAAATATCGCCGCTCCTGAATTTCGGGACAGGCTGCGGGAAGAATACAACCAGATATACGGCGGACTTTAATCAATATTAGATAATTAGAATAAAAAGATTATCCATCCACCCTCCTCTTTTTTCAATCAGACCTTTTCTGCAAGGTCTGATTTTTTATTCAAATTTGCAATAATAAGGTTTTCATAATAAATTATTTGACTTATTATTGAATCAGAATGCCGGGTCCTAACGAAGGCTCCGGCCAATGAAGCGAAAGCTTAAATTCAGCCGAATCAGGAGTTTAAAGTTATGAAGAAACAGCTTGTTTACCTTGAAAAAATTTGTAACGCGACCCCCAATGCCTTGGTGCTCCTGGACGACGAGGATAATATTTATTTAATCAATAAAGCGGCGGGCCATTTGCTGACTGCCGGGAAGATATTCTCTTCGGACAAATCGGGCCGTGCCAAGCTGAACCAGGAGGTCTGGCAGCTGATTAAAAAAAGTGAAAAAGATGTAAAAAAGACTCTGGAAATTGGGGGAAGGAAGTATGTTTGCAGCTCGACCCGCTTGGAAATGGACGATTTTAAGGGAAGACTGGTAATGTTTATCGAGATGACGGCCTTCGATGCGGTTTTTAATGAATTATCGGAGACACGATCCCTGAAAAATGAGCTGGACAAGATCATTGACGGCTCCTACGATTATATTTTCGTAACTGACGCCGAAGGAAACGTCAAAAGAATAAACGACGCCTATACCCGCATTACCGGTTATAAAGCAGAGGAAATAATGGGCAGCAATATTTACGACCTGGTGAAAAAAGGCTATTTTGATCGCGCTGCTTCCATTGATGTCATCAAATCCCGCCAGACCGAGACTTTTACCCAAACACTGAAAAGCGGCAAAACTGTCCTGGTTACCGGTAACCCTTTGTTCTCCGAAGACGGGGAGTTTATCGGCGTGGTTACCAACGGCCGTGACATAACCGAATTGAACCGGCTGAAAAGCGAGGTCAAAAAAGCGGAAGGCTTAAACCAGCATTTTCAGAACGAATTGATGAAATTTCAGTTGGACAAATCCGGAGACTATATTGTCGCTTCTCCACAAATGGCGGAAATTTCAGATTTGATTCAGCGCATCGCCAAAGTTGATTCTACCGTTCTTATCAATGGTGAATCGGGAGTAGGCAAAGAAATCGTGGCGCGGGAAATCCACCGCAACAGTTTACGGGTTGACCGGCCTTACATCAGTGTCAATTGCGCCGCTATTCCCGATAATTTGCTGGAATCCGAACTGTTCGGCTATGAAGGAGGCTCGTTTACCGGAGCCAATAAAAGCGGCAAAATGGGAATATTTCAACTGGCCGACGGCGGTACCCTGTTCCTTGATGAAATCGGGGAACTGCCTTTTTATCTACAGGCCAAGCTGTTGAGGGTCATCCAGGAAAACGAAATCATGCGCATCGGCGGCACCGCGCCCATACCGATTAATGTCCGCCTTATTACTGCTACCAATCGCGACTTGTGGAAAATGGTGAATGAACGCCAATTCCGGGAAGATCTTTATTACCGCCTCAATGTGGTGCAAGTGCGCATTCCTCCCTTGCGGGAGCGCAAAGAGGAGATCCCCGTTTTTATGGAGTACTTTATTGGACTGCTCAACAAGAAATATAATCTGGACCGGCACTTCAACCCAGCGTTGTTGGAGGGAATGATGCAGTATGACTGGCCCGGCAATATACGAGAGTTGCGCAACGCGTTGGAGCAGGCTTTCGTAACTACATCCGGGGACTATATCAACAGCATCAAACTGGGACCGTTGCAGGAGGTGAATTTAACCACTGTCCGTAAGGAGGAAAAAGGCAAGGACGCGTCGCGTATTTCCCTTAAAGAAGCTTTGCAGCAGTATGAGAGCCAGATTATCAAAGATGCGATGGCGACGCATATTACCACCCGTAAAGCAGCAGCAGCGCTCGGGGTCAGCCAGGCCACCATTTGGCGCAAGGCCAAACAGTACGATATCGTAATCAGTGAGGAATCGGAATCGGACAATTAATACGTTTGACACAGAAATAAATCAAACGAAACAATTCCGTGTCAAATTCAGCGGTAAATAGAGGACAGATTACTCAAACTTTAAAGTACGGCAAAGTTTAAACGGTGCGTCCCACCTGCATAAATGAGCTGTACTTTTTATTTGGCCCCAGCATTACTTCCTGCCGGTCCAGAAATACCTAGTACTCTGTCAACCCCAATTCCACATTTTCTTGTCGGCTAAATTTCTGCATGGCTACGTTGTCGTCAATCGCAATACGTCCAGTATTGCGATTGACGACCCCTTGCCCTGCAGAAATTTCCCCCGACAAATAATATGCGGAATTAGGGTCGACAGAGTACCAGTGGCATACTCCTTGCATTAATAAAAGGATAAAGATTTAATGCAGGAGTGAAGACCATGTCATATGAAAACATCCTTGTGGAAAAACGAAATCAGGTGCAGGTCCTTTTCATCAACCGCCCGCAAGTTCTGAACGCGCTGAACGCAGCGACCCTGCTCGAAATCGAGGCGGCAGTGAAAAGCTTTGCCCAAAATGACGAATTGGCGGTGCTGATCATCACCGGCAGCGGTGACCGAGCCTTCGCAGCCGGAGCGGACATCGAGGCCCAGTACCCTCTGGATGCCGACCAGGGCAGAAATTGGGGCCTTTTAGGTCATAGGGTCTTTCGGCTGATTGAAACCGTAGAAAAACCGGTTATCGCTGCCATCAACGGCTTTGCCTTGGGGGGCGGCTGTGAGTTGGCCATGGCCTGCGATATTCGTTTGGCTTCGGACCAAGCCCAACTTGGACAGCCGGAAGTGACCCTAGGCATAACTCCCGGTTACGGCGGAACCCAGAGGCTAACCCGGCTGGTGGGCGAGGGTAAAGCCAAACAACTGGTGTTTACCGGACGCAGAATCAAAGCCGAAGAAGCTCATCGCATCGGTCTGATCGATGAGGTATTTCCGCGCGCATCCCTACTGGAAGAGGCCGTCCAAATGGCTGAAGTCATATCGTCCAACGCACCTTTAGCAGTGCGCTACGCCAAATTGCAAATCAATCAGAGTATGCAAATAAATCACGACATAGCGGCGACAGTCGAATCCGGATTATTCGGATTGTGCTTTGCTACCCGCGATCAGAAGGAAGGGATGGGAGCGTTCCTGGAGAAAAGGAAACCCGCATTTGAAGGCAAATAAATCGTAGAGAGGAGGAATTCATTAATGGAATTCTCATTCAACAGTGATCAGGAAATGTTGCGTCAAGCAGTGCACGATTTTGCGGAAAACGTTTTGGGACCCGGTGTGGTGGAACGCGATGAAAAAGAATATTACGATCCCAGTACTTTTAAAGCTATGGCGGATTTAGGCCTGACCGGGATCCCCTTCGAGGAAAAATGGGGAGGCGCCGGTATGGATATGATCGCCTACGCCATGGCGGTGGAGGAAATCGCCCGGGTTGATCCTTCAGCCGCCGATACCCTGTCAGCTCATGTAAGTTTGTGTGCCTTTCCCATTTATACATTCGGCAGTGAAGCCCAAAAAGAAAAGTATCTTATTCCGTTGGCCACCGGGGAAAAACACGGAGCTTTCGCCCTGACCGAGCCCGGTGCTGGTTCCGATGCACTGGGGATGACCACCAGGGCTGACTTCAAGGATAACGAATATATTTTGAACGGACGTAAAATTTTTATCACCAACGGCGCGGCTGCTGATATATACATTGTTTTCGCCCGCACCGGTGCCAAAGAAGAAGGCAGCCGTGCTTTCAGCGCTTTTATCGTAGAAAAGGGCACGCCTGGTTTTTCTTTCGGCAAATTTGAACGAAAAATGGGTTTGCGCGGGACGCAAAACTGCGATCTGATCTTTGAAGATTGCCATATCCCCGCTGCCAATATGCTGGGAGCGGAAGGACAAGGGTTTAAAATTGCTATGCAGACCCTGGACGGGGGACGCATCGGTATCGCCGCCCAGGCGGTAGGGATCGCCCAGGGCGCTATGGAAAAAGCACTGGAATATGCCAAAACCCGTGTACAGTTCGGACAGCCCATCATTAAACTGCAAGCCATTGCTTTTAAATTGGCTGACATGGCCTTGGAAATAGACTCTGCCCGGTTGCTGACCTACAGGGCTGCCTGGAACAAGAACGAGGGACTGCCGTATTCACTGCAGGCCGCTATGGCCAAACTTAAAGCTTCCGAAACCGCTAACTGGGTTACTAATCAAGCGGTGCAGATCCACGGAGGATACGGATACACCAGGGAATATCCGGTGGAGCGTATGATGAGGGACGCCAAAATCACCGAATTGTACGAAGGAACCAGCGAGATTCAGCGGGTGGTGATCAGCAATCATATAATCGGCCGCTAGTATGTTAGATCTAAAAGTTTATTTTATCCGCCGAGAAAAATTTTTGCAGGGCAAGGGGGCGTCGCTTATACTGCTGGATGTATTGCGATCGACGACAACATAGCCCTGAGCCTCGCAAGCGAGGATTTAGCCGGCGGGAATAAAAGTTTTAGATTTAATAGACTACTAGGCTAAAGAATCTCAAGGATTTAATCAATGAATGGAAGTGAAAAAGAAATGGAAATGATACTGCAGATTATCGTCAGTGGTTTATTGCTGGGAGGCATATACGCACTGCTGAGCGTGGGCCTGAATCTAATTTTCGGTGTCATCAAAATAGTCAATCTGGCCCATGGAGATTTTCTGATGATGGGAATGTATGCTACTTTCTTTCTTTATACTTTGCAAGGCGTTAATCCCTATGTGGCAATCTTCATTGTATTTCCGGCTTTCGTGCTGATCGGGGCGCTGGTGTTCCGGCTGATCGTCAAACCGCTGCTGGGCAAAGCCGAAACCGAGGTTAATACGATCATTGCCACCGCCGGAGTGGGATTTGTTCTGCAAAATCTGGCCTTGATGCTGTGGAAATCGGATTTTAGAGCTATTGAAACCAATCTTACCGGCAAGAGCTATGAGTTTGCCGGGATCATGCTTAGCGCCGGCAGAACCTGGGCTTTTGTTATTTGTATCATTACCGCTTTGGCTCTTTATTTTATTCTTATGAAAACCAAAGTCGGCACCCATATCAGAGCTGTTTCCCAGGATACGGACGCAGCTACGCTGATGGGGATCAACGTCGACCGGATCTATACCTTGACCTTCGCTGCCGGCATAGCCCTGGTAGGCGTGGCCGGCTGCGTGATTACACCTACTTTTTACGTATATCCCACCGTCGGTTTGTATTTTAACACCATTGCCTTCATCATCGTAGTCTTGGGTGGCTTGGGCAGTTTTACCGGCGCCTTGATCGGCGGATTGCTGATCGGTTTGGTGGAATCTTTTGCCGGCGTTATGGCCAGTTCCGAGTTGGCCCAGGTGTTCTCGCTGCTGATATTCCTTATTATCCTGTTTGTAAGACCCGAAGGCATTATGGGCAAGGGCGCCAGAGTATAGAGAAAGGAGAGTGAGAAGAAGATGAAGCAGAAAAAAACGCTGATGATCCTGGCCATATTGACCGCGGCTCTACTGGCAGTATATTTTATGCCCTTGATCGTATTCGTAAAGCACATTCTTATATTGACGTTGTTTTACGCCTTCCTGGGCACCGGCTGGAACCTTATGTGCGGCTACGCCGGCCGGCTTTCTTTAGGACATGCAGCTTTTGTGGCCGTGGGGGCTTATACCAGTATCCTGTTGTTCCGGCAGTTTAATCTGTCTCCGTGGCTGGGGATGCTGGCAGGCGGAGTGATGGCTGTAATCATCATGCTGCTGATCGCCTATCCCAGCTTCCGTTTCGGTTTGAAGGGACCTTATTTCACCCTGGCCAGTATCGCGGTGGCTGAAATCGTGCAGAATTTGCTTATATACGGGCGCGATATTACGGGAGGCTCGTTAGGACTGTCGCTTCCCTATGTTCCCACCTCCGTGGCCCAATTCCAATTTGACGACAAGAGTCCTTATTATCTGGTAATTCTGATCTTCTGGCTGGCAGCGGTCTTTATTACTATAAAATTGGAGCGAACCCGCTACTATTTGGAAGCCGTCCGCGAGGACCAAGACGCGGCTGCGGCCCTGGGCATCTCCGTCAATAAAAACCTGATCATTGCCGCCAGCATCAGTGCTTTTATGGTAGCAATCGGCGGAACCTTTTACGGTCAATATTTCCGATATATCGATCCCTATTCCATCGCCGGTTTCTCCTTGTCGCTGAATATGGCCCTGGTAGTGGTAATTGGCGGCAGCGGCACTATTTTTGGCCCCACCATCGGTGCGTTTTTGTTGATACCGCTCACCGAGCTGCTGCGCATGTCCCTGGGAGCGACTCTGCCCGGTCTGCATCTGTTCCTGTACGGCATCTTGCTGGTAATATGCATTATCTATTTGCCTAAGGGCATAACCAGTCTGCCGGCCATCTTCAGAGCGAGAAAGGCGAAAAAGATCCTGGCCATGGAGCAAGCGAGCCAGGAGACCGGGGGGGTGCTGTAAATGGCGGAAGTAATATTATCAGTTGATTCAATTTGCAAACGCTTCGGCGGATTGCAGGCCACCGACAAAGTATCCTTTGATGTTCATCAAGGTGAAATTTTAGGCATCATCGGCCCCAACGGCGCGGGCAAGTCGACCCTGTTCAATCTGATTACCGGGTTTTATCCCGTTGACAGCGGCGCCATCACTTATCACGGAGAGCGCATCGATAAGCTCACTCCTGATAAGATCTGTCACAAAGGGATAACCAGAACCTTCCAGGTAGCCAAACCGTTTCCCGGTTTGACCATCGCCGACAATATTCTGGTGGCCTGTTTGCCCAAAGCCGCTAAAGTATCTCAAGCCCGAGCCAAGGTAAATGATATATTGAAGACGGTCAAACTGGACCAAAAGGCAGATGCTTTGGGCGGCGATCTGACCACGTTGGAACGCAAACGGCTGGAATTGGGCAAGGCCTTGGCCACAAACCCGGAAATACTCCTGCTGGACGAAGTGATGACCGGATTAAAACCGAAAGAAATGGATGATATGATGGATTTGATCCGGGAACTGAAAAAAACCAAAACCATCGTAATCGTGGAGCACGTTATGCGCGTGATTATGAATATCAGCGACCGTATCATCGTTTTGGACCACGGTCAAAAGATTGCTGAAGGACTGCCGAAAGAAATATCCGAAAACGAGCAAGTAATCAAAGCGTACCTGGGAGGAGGGGCCAAGCATGCTTAAAATCGAAAAGCTCAACGTATCTTACGGAGATACTCAGGTAATCTGGGACGTAGATATCGATGTGGCGGACGGGGAAGTGGTTACATTGCTGGGGCCCAACGGCGCAGGTAAAACCACGCTTATGAAAACGATCTGCGGTTTGGTGGCTCCGAAATCCGGCCGCATAACCTTCAGGGGCGAAGACCTGCTCAAAGTGAATCCCTGGGACCGCCCCAAAAAAGGCGTAGTATTGATTCCTGAAGGACGCAAGCTGTTCGGGAAGATGACAGTGGAGGAAAACCTGCTTATCGCTGCATGGAAAGAGGAAGGCAAAAAAGAAACGCTGGAATGGATATATGATACCTTGCCCAGACTGGCCGAACGGAAAAAACAGCTGGCCGGCACCATGAGCGGCGGCGAACAGCAAATGTGTGCCATCGCCCGCGGCATTATGGCTCAGCCCCAATTGTTAATGTTGGACGAGCCTTCGCTGGGTTTGGCGCCTATCATCGTGGAACAGGTTTTTGATTTAATCCAGAAACTGCAGGACCGCGGCATAACAGTTTTCTTCGTGGAGCAGTTTGTCGAACAGTCTTTAAAATTAGCATCCAGAGGTTATTTGTTGGAAGGGGGGCGTATCGTACTTCAGGAGGACAGCCGATCTATGCTGAACAATGATTATGTTCGTCAAGTCTACTTGGGGATCGCCTAAGGAAATGAGGAGGTAAGAGTATTGAAAAAGTTTGTTGGAGTGCTGACACTGATCGTTTTTATGATGGTAGCCGTAGCCGGCTGTGAAAAACAACCCGCTTCCGACGATAAGACCGGAAGCGACGTGAAAATCCATGTAGGAGTTGTTGAACCTATTTCCGGAGCCCAGGCAGCTTTGGGACAAGCTGAATATGACGGTATCAAAATGGCTATTGATATGATCAATGAGAAGGGCGGCGTAATGGGGAAATACAAAATCACCTATGATTTTGCCGATTCCCAGAGTGATCCGGCCACCGGCGCCTCCGAGGCCGAGCGTTTGATTACCAGTAAAGGCGTACCGGTAATAATGGGATCATACTCTTCAGCTATTGCCGCCGCAATCAGCGAAGTGGCGGAAAGAAACAAAGTGGTGCTGTGGGAAATGTCCGGTTCTGCCGACGACCTGCTGCAGAAGGGTTACCAGTGGACTTTCAGAAATGAAGCCAATGCTTCCGCCTGGGGCGCGGAATCAGTTGAGTTCATTATGGGCAATGACGCCAAAATCCAGGAGAAACTGGGCAAACCCGCCAAAGATTTAGTGGTTGCGATCATACATGAAGACGGGCCTTATGGAACCGCCGTAGCCAAAGGCAACGAAGCTACCGCCAAGAAATACGGTATGAACATCGCTATGAATGAAGCTTATTCAGCTAAGGCAGTGGACCTGTCCAGCATCATCATGAAGATTAAAGCGGCCAAACCGGACGTACTGTTGCTGACCAGTTACGTAAACGATGCTATCATGTTCAATCGGCAAGCCAAAGAGTTGGGTTTCAAAGTACCGATTATGATCACCCACAGCGGCGGCCACAGTGTGCAGGCCTTTGTTGACGGCGTTGGCGCGGATGCCAACTACATGCTCACCGTCGATCCCGTACCGGTCAATCCAAACACGGCAGGATTTTCCCAGGAATATTCCGACATGCTGACGGATTTCATTAAACGCTGGACGGATAAGTTTGGCGTACCTCCTTACCACCATGTCGAATATCGCCAGTTTGCTCAGACCATGCTCCTATTCAATGAAATCGTACCCAAGGCCATTGAAAAATCCGGAGCGTTTACCGCTGAAGCAGTGGCCGAAGCGATCAGAACCGCTGATGTACCGGCAGAAAACAGCCTGTGTGGATTTGGAGCCAAATTTTCCACTCCAGAAAAACCTTGGACCGATCCCTGGCTGGGCAACAAGCATACCGGACAAAACTACGAAGCCCGGGCATTTATCAACCAATACGTTGACGGAACCCTGGTAACCGTATGGCCTCAGAACTTGGCCAAGGCGGAAGCAGTGCTGTTCTTGCCGTCGGAGCATCCACTGTCCGCCAACAAATAAGCATACCCCCAACATAGGCTGTCCATAAATCCTGTCCCGCGCCCTCTCGGAAGCTCAGGCAAGACCTGCAGCCTCCGGGGGGCGTTTATATTGATACGATTATCAGTTCGTGCTTGCAGCCTTGTCGATCTCATTCCAGCCGTGAGTCTCGTTCCGCCAGTGCCGCTGCTGGCGGCGGTAAGCGATGAAGAAGGCGATAGAACGCAGCAGCCAGTCGGAAACGAATACCAGCCAGGCGTACTGCACCGGTTTGCCCAACACCACCACGACTAGGTACAATAAGGGAATACGGTACAGCCAGGTGGCCAGCACCGCAATTAGCATAGGTGTTCGGGTATTGCCGGAGCCTTTCAGTACTCCGCCCAGCACCATGCTCAGCGCCATCGTCAATTGTTCCATTGAAGCAATCCGCAGCAGCGTTCCGGCGATGGCGACGATGGCCGGATCCTGGGTGAAGAGACCTGCGATTTGGAAAGGAAACAGCGCGAACAGCAAGGTGAAACATCCCATAAACAGCAGCCCGAACTCAATCGAGCCGCGCGTGGACTGGAGCAGCCGCGTTTTGTCGCGGGCGCCGATGCTCTGTCCCACCAGTGATGTGGCAGCGATGGCGATGCCGAAACCTGGCATAAAAGAAATCGATTCCACGATGACCCCGACTTGATGAGCGGCATAAGATACCGTGCCGGTGATGACGATCAAGTATACTGAGGTCAGGGTACTCATATAGTTGAAAAACTGTTCGGCAAAACTGGGCAGCCCCAGGGAGAATATTCTATTCAGTACCTGTCGCCGCAGACGACTGACCGCCGACCAGCGCAGCTTCAGCCCTCCGCCTCCGCGGATAAGAATCGTGGTAATGGCCAGGCAGCCGGCCACATTGGCCAAGGCGGTAGCTATGGCCGAACCCGCCACGCCCAGGGCCGGCAAGCCGAATTTGCCGTAAACCAGTACATAACAGCCCACACAATTGATAATGTTAACTGCTATCGCAACGTACATAGGGATTTCAGTTCTGCCCCAGCCCCGGTAAAGGTTGCTGATCATGAAATTCAGTATGGCTAGCGGCACGACCGAGAAAGTGATTCTTATATAAGTGACCGCCAGCGCGTGTACCTCCGGTTCCACCCGAAAAATTCCAACAATATTGTCGGCCCAGTGGTACCCTGCTATCCCGGCCAGAATGCCCATGATAATCCCCAGCAGCACCGTTTGTCCGGCAATTCGTTCCGCTTCTTCGACATTGCCGGCCCCCTTGGCTTGGGCCGACAGCACCGCCGATCCGATTCCGAGGGAGGCCAGGGTGAGGAGCACCGCAAAGAAAATCTCCGAGCCCAGGCTGACCGCCGCCAGCGGCGCCGCCCCTAAATGTCCTACTACCGCCACGTCCACGATGCCGATCAGCATATACAGGCACATTTCCAGCATAGCCGGCAGCGCCGTGCGTATAATAGAAGATCGTAAAGTTTTGTTTTTAATAATCAGCAGCATATTATTTCTCCGTTTATGATCTTGATCTATCCTCATCTATCCTCGAAGCGGTTATTAAGCCGTTGACCTAGTGTACTAAGGGAAACCGAAACAGGCATACCCGCTAAGTATAACAATACCAGGCGGCATAAACAAGAAAAGTTATAAATATATCCTCGCCCATTAAAAGGAATTACACGCCGGCGTGTGGAAGTAAAACACCAAACATAAACCGACGAGCTTGCTATTCCGTCTGGAAACAGCCTTCCGGATGGAGGCGATTGAAGGAGAATAAAATACGAGGAGGAATAAATGTGGAATACCAGCAGATAAAGTACGAAGTCGAGGACCGCATCCTCACCATCACCTTGAACCGTCCCGAGCATATGAATACCTACAATATGACCCAACATTACGAGCTCATCGATGCTTTCGACCGGGCTGACGATGACGACAATATCAGGGCCATTATCGTTACCGGCGCCGGCAAGGCTTTCTGTGCCGGCATGGATCTCGGTGAAAAAGGTTCCAGTTTCGATGCCAGTTCCATTCCCATCGAGGATTACCGCGACGGCGGAGGTATGCTGGCGCTGCGCATGTATCAATGTAAAAAGCCCGTTATCGGCGCCATCAATGGCCCGGCAGTTGGTATCGGCTGTACCATGACCCTGCCGATGGACATCCGCATCGCTTCCACCAAAGCCAAAATGGGGATTGTTTTCGTACGCCGCGGCGTACTTATCGACGCCTGCAGTTCATGGTTCCTGTCCAAAGTACTGGGGATTGGCCGGGCGCTGGAATGGGCGCTAACCGGCCGCGTTTTCTCTGCCCAGGAGGCATATGAAGGCGGACTGCTTAATTATGTAGTGGAACCGGAGGAGTTGATCCCCAAAGCCCGTGCCATCGCCAAGGAAATTGCAGAGAACACCGCTCCCGTGTCCGTGGCCATTACCCGCCAATTGATTTGGACTATGGCCGGCACCGAGCATCCCATGGAGGCCCATCGCATCGAATCCAAAGCTTTCCATTGGGCCGGCCAGCAGCCCGATGTGGTGGAAGGCATCATGGCTTTCCTGGAAAAGCGCAATCCCAATTACGCTATGAGCGTCAAAGACGGCATGCCCCCCTTCTATCCCTGGATGGAAGAGCCGCCGTTTAAGGAAGAAAAATAGCCGCCGGATAGGTATAAATAAGCACATCGCTTGCGGCCGCACAGTAAGAAAGTCAGGCGATATTATAAAAGGCTGTCCCTAATCCGAAAATGGATTAAGGGGCAGCCTCCACTTTCTCTGGCCCCAGAGGAGGAATTGATTGCATCCAACGATACGATGCAAGCGGGGCAGCCAGCCGACCAGCTACGACCCTAATCGTCCGCTGTCTGTGAGAATACCGGCAATTTATCAAGGTAGATAATATCCGGGTTGAGAGCGGCGTCGCCTTCGGCCAGGATAGCGGCTTTGGCCACGATTATGCCGCCGGCTTTTTCCACCAGTCGGGCGACAGCGTTTACGGATTCGCCGGTACTGATCACGTCGTCCACAATGATCACTCGCCGATTTTTAATCTGTTCGATATCGTCGCCGTTCAATGACAGAATCTGAGTCTTTTGCGTAGTGATGGAGTTAACTTCTTCGATCACCGGATTTTCCATGTAGGATTTAATGCTCTTGCGAGCGACAATGTATCTCATTCCCAAAAGCCGTGAAATTTCAAAAGCCAGGGGAATTCCTTTGGCTTCAGCCGTCACCAGAATATCGAAGGGCGGCAGTTTTTTGATCAATTCCGGGGCTACCCGGCATACCAATTCGGTGTCGCCTAAAATAACAAAACTGGCGATACTCATCCGGTCGTTGAGGGGGATGATAGGCAGCTCCCGAGTCAGACCGGCGATTTTCAGCGTATAGATTTTTTCTTTATTTACGGACATATTCTCACCTCATCGCCTTGCAGGCTTTATAAATAAACTTTTATAGAATAAGCTGGGTTACGATACCTGCCAGCATGCCGATAAAAGGATCGGAGATGGCGGTGATAACGAAAGTGATAATGCCAACCATATTACCGTCCTGAACCGCTGCCACCAGATTGTCCGGTATGACCATGATGGCGCCGATGACAAACAGGTACCCGGCAGTAGCGCCTACAGGAATCAATTTGCCTATTTTGGACAAAAGGAACAAAAGTAGTATAAAGGCCATTATGGCCATAAATACGATGCCGGCATTCACCGGATGATCAGCCACACCGGTAACCGATATAATAGGAGACAGCGGCGCGCCACCGAAAGCAGAGCTGACTACTTGGGACAAACCTGACATAATCGTCAGCTTGTCTACTGAAAAATCGGTATTAGCCATGGAGGCGGTAATGGTGCCGTAGCTGATAAAGGTGCCGATTTGCAGCGCTACTAGAGCGAGTACCGCTTTCCATATGTGCCAGGAATTAAGGATGGGCTTTTGCAGGATCAATTGTTTTTTTACGTTTTGCATAAAGGTGAGGGACTTGTCGCTTTCGTCCGCGACTTCTTCCTCGGGGGAATTGAGCTCTTTCTTTATCAGATGGTGCACGATCGTACCCGCCACTAAAGAAGCGACTACGGTATAAGCCAGGTTTTCGGTCAGAAACCATACCGGCAGTGCGGCAATAAATGACCCGATACCTGCTTTCAAGCTATCGCGGGCGATATCAATGCTGGTTCTAACCAATATAACGCCAACGCCGGCCAACATACCGGCCAGTATTATATCGCCGATGTAATCAACGATGGCGCCCAGCAAACCTAAAATACCGAGGACGGTCATGGTGATACCGCAAAGCAAAACGATGGATATGCGCTCCCGAAAGTTTTTGCCCATGCTTCCGGCCAGCACGATGGTTTCAGCCTGGAATGAGATCGGCGTGGCCAGGCCCCAGACCATTGCCAATAAAGCGGCCAAGGCAAAGCCGATACCGGTGGGGAAAGCCAGAAATCCGTAATACAACGCGATAAGACCTGATGCGATCGCATCCGAGAGGGCTCCGATGATGCTGACAATATCTTGTGGTGACATGAAATACATCCTTTCTATATATACAATTTTTGCTGATCTTAAATCATAACGGGGAAGAACTCTCTCAAATTATTCGATAATCAAAGGAACAAATTGGCCGGACAGAGCATCCACCAAGCCGCGGTTGGTGATTTTTAATTCGGGAATTACCGCACAGGTAAGCAAAAGGGACAAGTCAAAAGAAGGATTGTCCTGCCGGCTTCCCAGTTCAAACACCTTTTCATGTAAATGGTTAAAGGCCAGCTGCAGTTCACGCGGATCTATATTACTCATAATGCCGCCGATAGGGAGTTCAACCTTGGCAATTATCTGACCTTCAGCCGCCAAAACGATACCGCCCTGCATGGAGCGTATGGCATTTACCACCAAAGCCATATCTTCATCGTTGGTTCCGACTACCGCCAGATTCTGACTGTCCTGGCCGACGCTGCCGCCGAAGGCGCCTTGCTTGAGCCCGAAACCGCGCACAATTCCCAAGGCATGATAGCCATCTTCCCGATAGCGGTCAAATACGGCTACCTTTAACAGATCCCGGCCGGTATCAGGCTGCAATAGACTGTTCTTAACCGGCATCATTTCGAATTCTTCCCGGGTAGCTACGGTGCCGGCGATGATGGTCATTACTCGTACCTTTACCTCGTCCGCATCGGTCGGCGCTTTGATCCAAAAGGTTTCCGGCCGTACTTCGCCTAATTTGACCGTATTTAATACATCCTGGGGATAATGGTAGGAGGGAACGGCAAAATTATCTTCATTAAAGGGTTTGCCGTCGACGAATACCTGGACTACATCGAAACTTTCCAAATCGGATACCAGTACCAAATCGGCTTTCCGGCCCGGTGAGATGGAACCGACACGATGATCAATGCCGTAAGCCCGGGCTACGTTGATGGTGCCCATCTGAACGGCGGTGACGGGGTCAACCCCTTCGGCCACGATTGCTTGCAGCGCCCGGTTCATATGGCCGGTGTCAAGAATATCGTCCAGAAAAATGCAGCCGTCTGTGGCCAGTAAAACGTTGGCGGTATCAGCCAGGGCGGCGGTAAAATCACCGGCACGCACAGGTTCCTGCAGAGATCCGCGCCGCAGTATTACTTTCATGCCCAGACGGTATTTCTCCAGCATTTCCTCCAAAGAAACGGATTCGTGATCAGTAAGAATGCCGGCAGCGATATAGGCCTGCAAATCATCTCCTACTAATTCAGGGCAATGACCGTCAATGCGGAGATTTTGCTCCCGTCCCCAGGCCAGGATGGACATTATTTCCGGCTCCTGCTCCAAAATCCGGTTGAAATCCATGGCTTCCGCAATGCCGTGAGCGTTCGGTAAATGCATGGCTTCCTGCATATCCTTCAGGGTCATATTGGCGCCGGCTTCTTCCAGCGTAGGT
Source organism: Syntrophomonas sp. (assembly GCA_035561215.1). GTDB lineage: Bacteria > Bacillota > Syntrophomonadia > Syntrophomonadales > Syntrophomonadaceae > Syntrophomonas_B. Next base: position 22,735 of record DATMYB010000034.1, read on the forward strand.
GTCCCCGGCACGCAGGGAGGAATCATGAGACAGGCTTTTAAAGGAGTACAGGCCAGTTCGCGGGCAAAGCTGTGCATGCAATTGATTCCGGTATTACAGATGTCATGCATATCCAGCACTGCAGTGGTGGTGCCATGGGGAATGACCGCTTGAGCGAAAGGGATTGCAGACATAAAGGACATTTCAATGTGGCAATGGGCATCAATTAAACCGGGAATAAGAAACTTTCCTGCCGCGTCATATATGGCCATGGCCGGGCGGGGTTTTTCCGAATCAGGTTTTCCTAACCAGGCAATCATATCTGCCGCAATAGCTACTTCCACCTCCTCAATCTGTTTGGTGAACACGTTTACTACTTTAGCATTGCGAATGATTAAATCCGCCGGGGCCTTGCCCTGTGCCACGTCCATAATGTGTGCCAGTTTTGCTGTTTCCATCGATATTGCCCCCAATTACGTTTTATTTCTAGTACTCTGTCAACCCTAAGTCCGTATATTATTGTCGAGGGAAATTTCTGCAGGGCAAGGGGTCGGATTGAGCAATACTGGACGTATTGCGATTGACGACAACATAGCCCTGCGAAAATTGGCCGACGGGAATTGAAGTTTTAGGCTTAACAGAGTACTCGGTGTTTGCCGGAACTGAATTATGATGATAAACTGATTTATAATTTATGTAGAGACGCTCAAACAAATAAATCAACTTTCCAGCTGACCGAAACCGCCCACCATGCCTCGGGCAACCAAAAGTTGATTTTTAAACTACCTTAAAATAATATCTTATTAGGATAGAGGATTGCAAGTGGGGCCTACACTTAAACAGTAGCCTGCGTCACCTAAAACTTTGCTTCCCGCCGGCTAAATTTTCGCAGGACTTCGTTGTCGTCAATCGCAATACGTCCAGTATTGCGATTGACGACCCCTTGCCCTGCAAAAATTTCTCTCGGCGGATAACCTAAACCTTTAGGCGACGCAGACTACTAGCTTTGAAATTTGCAGTCTGTTACAATTTTATCCGGTGAGAAAAATTCTCGTATAGAAAACAGCGAGACAGGGTAGGGGGTCGTTGCTTGTAATATTGGACGTATTGCGATTGACTATAACGCAACCCCGCCGACAGAAGAGAAAGGAGATCATCTTATGAAACCAACGCTATTAATGTTTAATATCAGCGATCCGGATAAACGTGAGAAAATGGCCATGGCCGCGCTTAAAGTGGGGATTATGCCTAAAAAGATAAAAAAGAGCGACTACCGCCAGTCCCTGGCCGCTCTGCTGGAGTTGGGGGAGAGAAGCGAGACGGAGTACAACGGCCCCGAACTGCCCCATGAAATGCTGCTGCTGGCGAATATGGATGACGATCAGATACAGGGTTTGCTGGATGCCTTTCGCGTCGCAGGCATCCCCAGGATCAACCACAAGGCCGTGCTGACCGAAAATAACCAGTCTTGGAACGCGCTGATGCTGTATAAGGAGCTCGACCGCGAGCATGAATATTTTAAACAACAACAAAAATAAACCTGAGACGGATCATACCCCTTGTACAGCGCCGGGTAACCGCCTCTGGAAAGCGGTACCCGGTCTTGCCTGCCTCAAGCCTTCCTCTGTTCGCGCTAAACCGGACCAACCAGCGCTTTTTTCTCCTTGGTTAATTTAAGTGAAATAATTATGGCGGCTGCGGCGTATACCGAAATATATGGAAGTATGCGCCGTTAAATCAGAACTACCGGGAAAGGAGGACCGGCGGCCGGTAATCACAGCGGACGGGAGAGAATAAATTGGGGGGACCGACAGGTGAATGAAGAACAAAACAAGAAATGGACGCTGGTAATCGTAGCGGCAGTATTGTCGCTGGGCCTGATCATATCGGCGTTTATTGTCAGCAGCAGCATGGTCAGACTGAAAATGGCCAACAACACCATTACCGTAACCGGTTCGGCCAAACAGCAAATTAAATCCGATCTGGCGGTATGGACCGGGAGTTTCAATGTCCAGGCGGATCAGCTCAGCGCTGCTTACAGCAAAATCAAGTCCGATCAAGAAATTGTCAAAAAATATTTGATGGAACAGGGTGTGGATGAAAAGGCCATGGCGTTTTCATCGATCAATACCGAAACCCAATACGTAACCACGGAAAACGGGATGCAAACCAACCAGATAGCGGGTTATCGTTTGTATCAGCAGGTGGAACTGAGTTCCAAGGATGTGGACAAAATCACCCAGCTGTCACGCCAGACCACCGATCTGATCAATCAGGGAGTGGAATTCCAGTCCAATCCGCCCCAGTACTTTTATACCAAATTGGCCGATATGAAAGTGAAAATGCTGTCTTTGGCTACCAAAGACGCTATGGTACGGGCGGAACAGATCGCCAGCAACGCCGGCGGTAAGGTGGGCGCATTGCGGGCGGCCAGAATGGGTGTGTTCCAGATTACGCCGCTGTATTCCAACGAGGTGTCCGACTACGGGGTAAACGACACCAGTTCACTGGAAAAAGAAATTACCGCCGTAATGAATTGCGATTTTGAAGTGGAGTAATAGCTTTTCATCCCGCGGCAATTAACGGCAATATATGCGGCAATATATATA
>DATMYB010000035.1:0-26907 GCA_035561215.1 Syntrophomonas sp.
GTTGAAAGTATTATAGAATATATGCTGCAATAAGACTAATTGATAGACTCTCGCGCAAAATTATCATCTTACACGGCGATGATAGGCGCCATCTCTTACGGGACAACGCCTGTCTTTTGCATTTCCGTACAGTTTGGTTCAATAAGTTTCCCTATTAAACCGTGCCTTTAGTAATCCTATATTTTTATTTATAAACTTTTGTTGGTTATATTAATTTTTATTGGCACGCTTCCAATCGCATCATCTGATCCACTATTAAAGCGGCGCTGTAGGTTGCCGCTTTTTTGGCAATGGGTGTGACGTTGACGAAAACTACGATGGGCAGAGTCCATTCCAGCAGAGCCAGGAGATAGGGGATTATATCGGTTTCAAAGATGACCGCGGTTTTGGCATATTTACGGATGCGGCAGATCATCGTATAAACTTTTGCCATGGCGGGGTCGCCTCCCGAATAGGAGAAGGGAGGCGTCTCCTCCAGAGAGTTCACCTGGGTCAGGGCTTGCTCCAGTTCCAAAAAAGATACCAGGTCGGCTTCACTGCCCATGCGAGTCATTTCGAATTTGAATATGGGCTCCAAACGGGCAAAATCGGAGACGATATTTCTGGGCCTGGTTTCGGAGAAATCAATGATGTAGACATTGTCCTGTTCATCCAGGAGGATGTTCTGCATGTTTAAATCCCCGTGGTTAATCCCCGTATACCAGAGTTGGGACACTGATTGGCGGGCAGGATATTCATGTTTCAAAAAGTAATAGGGATTGGGGAGGGTTAACCCTAATTCCGGACAATCAATCGTCTCCGCCTCGGCTGAAATCCCCAATTCTTTTTCCGCCGCATCGAATAGTATAGGAAATAGCGGCAACGGATCGTGTTCCTGATAGGGTTTGATCATTTCCCAGCGGGGTTGGCCATACCAGGGTTTGAGGATGCGGGTAAAGATTTTATCGAACAGAGGTAGCAGTTCCTCCGCCGGTTTTTCCCGGAAGCGGTTGGTCAACCAGCTAAGGTTGCTATCCGGGCCGCTGATTCCCACAAAGCTATAGCGCATACCGGTTGAGGCTCTGCAGGTGCTCTGTCCCATAATGGTGGTGGAGTTGTTGAGAATATATCCGTGTACGTATTTTTGATGGTTTTGAATTTCCTTTTCGATCAGGGGAGTCGGCCCCAGCTTTAAAACAGTGGGTAGCATGCGGCGGTTGTCGTTATCATAGGAGCTTACCCGAAAGGGCTTGGCCGGGCTGAATCCCCCGGTTAAGGGCTCCAGCACCACGCGGTGGGCATCGGTATAAAGCCGGCGGGTAATAATCTCCCATTCTTCCGGGAACGGAATTTCTCCTTTTACTTGGACCTGCAACTGTTTTTCTTTCCCGGAACGGATTGACCCGGGAACAAGGAACCAGACCCGCCCCTCGGTGATGGCCGTATTTTCATCGGCCATAATTACATCCTGCATTAATTCCAGATCGGTGCAGTACTCCATGACCTCCCCAGGCATCTGCATATGGTTCCAGTCAAGGGGATCAGCAAACGAAAGGGCGTTGCCCAGGAAGAATTCTTCGCCCGGTTTTATGCCCCGCTGAGCCAGCAGGATGGAGAGATGTTCATCCGCTTCCCAGTCTGCATCAGCGCCGAGGCCAAACAGCATTATGGGCTGTGATCCGGCCAGTTCTCGGCTGAGGGGCCGGTTGTTTATTAAATCCTCGTAATTATGATAATAGCTTGCACTTCCCGGCTGAACCTGCCCCACGATTACCAGGCCCAGCAGAGCGGTATTCCGGCCTTCTTCCCGGAGCCTGGCGATAATCAGATTTTGAATTTCCCGCACATTAACCGGCCTGCCCGGAGGCAGGTCCAGCTTGCCCCAGGGCGGCCCGCTGAAGCCAACTGCGGCGGCAACGTACATAACCGCTTCCCGCGGATTTTTAATTACCATAAAATCCGGCTGGTTATATGTATCCGCCGGCAATACCCCCGCCACTTTATCCAGGGTAATAAACGACCCCATTCCTTCAAAGGCGCTGACCCGGTCGAAACCCAGCCCCCCTATTCCCCAGGCCATATTAAGATCTTCCAGGCTGGCGGCCATTAGCCCGGCACTGGTTAAATTTTGCAGGGAGGTGCTTTGCAGGGGATTCCAAATATCCAGGTAACATGCTTGCGCCGCCAGACTCTGCCAGGTGCATTCCCGGTCCAGGGCCTTAAAATTATAGGCATTGTCTAAACAACGCTCCTTATTTATTGTGGCCAGAGCCTCGTCCATCCCTTCAGCCTGTCCGAATAGCTGCAAGACTCCGGTGGTTTCCAAAACTAATTTTACCTCTCGGGTTAACCCGCTCAGGATAAGCTTACCTCCATCCTTAATTATCTTTTTTCCGTATTTAAGCAGAGAGCGAATTCCGGCGCTGGATAAGTAGACAACATTAGAAAAATCAATGAGCCATTGTATTTCGCTTTTAATGCGGGCTTCCACTTCCTGATCAAAAAGTTGGGCGCCCAGCCCGTCAAACCGTCCCTGCAGGTAAATCTGGGCGATGTCTTCCTGGGTGGCGACTGAAACTTCAAGCATGGTCCTATGCTCCTTTCTTGAAATGGAGGATACCCTTCGGATTTTCTAAAGATGTTCGCTATTATTTGTCAAAAACCTTTTGAACGTATGAAACCGGTTAGAATTTTCTATGGAGATGCCTCCACCAACCTTTGCTTGTCAGATTGGGAGTGAGAAATAGAGGGACGAAAGATGACGGGGATTTGTTGAGCCCGGCACGAAAAACCTTGCCTTCATTTACAAAATCAGTGAAACTAATTACAAATTTTAGATCTATATATTGATAGCAGAATTTTAGGGCTTTTCAAGCAAATAGCAATAAGGAGGTCACATGAAAAAAATAACTTTGTTTATATTCACCGTTCTGGTTGCAACCGGTGTGTTTGTTGGCGTTGCCTTCGGAAATACCACGGAGACCGGGCCAAAAGAACCGACGGAAGCGCCGCAACGCTCCGCGGATTCATTGGCGATCCGTCAAATCACGATTCCAAGTACAGCGACGATTGCAGACGGCTTTATTTATTATGTCGGAGAAAAGGGTGTGGTTTATCAAGCGCCCCTTGAGGATACCGCCATGCTGAAATCTGTCTATCAATTGCCCGATGGTAATCTTTACTCCGAAGATGGGTATGCGGTGGCGTGGCTGACGACCATAGATGGGACCGCAGTTCTGAAATACCATATGGGAGGCGCCTCGATGGGATCGGACTACGCTGTCGCCCTTTATCCCGATGGAAGTCATGAGGATTGGAGCTATAATTATTCCGTCGTCGCCCATACGGACGAGGCGGTGGTAGCGCTGGCCTCCGATTATCGTTCGCGAGCCCTTACCATTCGCTGGGCTAATGAACAAACTGCTGTCCCTTTGGGCGAGTCGAGCTATAGTTACGGTTACTATATAACTACGGACTGGCAGGGGGCACGAGGCTTTGTCAGCAGTTCCGACCTTGCCGTGATAAACGATGATGTCTATGTGCTGGCGGGGACCTGGAACGCTTCCGGGGAAACCTCTGAAGCGGTGGGAATCTACAAAGTAAATATGGAAACCAATGAGACCCAAAGGGTTTTCCCGAATAAGTCGATTAACCATTTTAAGGTGGGGGGCGGCTATATTTATTTTACAGATTTTGACGGGTTGCTTTATAAGGCCAAAATCGGGGCAGAACAGGCAATGAAAGTGTCTGATATTGCCATGAAAGAATTTTTTGTGCTTGGAGATGAGATTTACTATACTCCCTTTCGTTCTCTAAACGAGAGCGGCGCAGCCCAGGAGCTTTTCAAGCTGGGCGGTAGCGAACCTCTGGTGGCCGGAAGCGTATTGGAGTTGCCAGAGATGGAGGCAAATACTAACGATGGTTATCTGGCGTGCAGGTTATATGATACCTACTCGCAAAAATACCAAGGACTGGTGATAGATAAATCCGGCGGAGCCGTTGTCCTAAAAGCCGATGACATCCAATATATTACGGTTGCTGACGGTGCGATCTACGCGGTGGCAGAGGGAGAACTGGAAACCTTGCCGCTCACGGCCGGCGCGGAGGCGCAGAATGATATTAAGATTGTTATTGACGGCCAACCGGTTGCCTTCTCCCCGGCGGACGGTTTGGGTATGCCTTTTATCCAATATGACAGGACGATGGTACCGTTAAGAAAGCTGTTGGAGGCCCTTGGCGCCAGTGTTGGCTATGATGCGGATACCCGGACCGCGGTAATAAAAAAGGATGATACTGAAATATCCGTCATGGTTGACGGCGGCATGCTGGTAAACGGCAGCCGTTATCAGGTGGATGCGCCGGCGATGATAAAGGATGGCAGAGTCTACGTTCCCATCCGTCATGTTTTTGAAGTGCTGGGCTATTCGCTTTTCTGGGATCAGGAAACGAAAACCATAACCATCACGCAAACCGGGCCTCCGATTGAGACTGTAACAGGCTGGTCGGTTCCGTCTCCTGCGGCGGGGTCCACCGGGCTGGGGATGTCTGCTGAGATCGGCGTATTAACTGGTTTCTATTCCTACGATAAGAACGTCAGCTTAAGTGATCCGGAACAAATCAAGCAATTAAATACCGTCGGCATTGGGCTCCGGAATTTTTCTTCCAGTAAGGCGATTCGTCTCGATGCCGTTACTTTTCAATACCAGGTGTTTAAAACCGTGAATGGCAAAGAAGAATTGGTTTATCAAGCAACATTTCTGCCCTTTGCAGGTACTTTGCCGGCGCTGTCGGGGACCAGTACGGAGATAAAGATAGATTATTGGGATGCCGCAACAATGACCCCCGGAGAGTATACCATTAAGCTGGCCTATCCGGAATTCTTTACAGGCATATACACGGAAAGCCAGGAAGAAGTGAAAATACCTGTCGACAGCAATATTTTTGCCGGAACCGTTACGATCAAAATTAACTGATTAAAACTAAGTCGAGGAAGGCGTTATTGACAAAAGCGATAAGACTGCTCGAGTGAAATGGCAGTCTTTATGCATAGTTGGCTTTGGGAAGCAGGGGAGGCTAGTACTCTGTCAACCCTAATTCCACATATCCTTGTCGGTTAAATTTCTGCATGGCTGCGTTGTCGTCAATCGCAATACGTCCAGTATTACTCAATCCTCCGCCTTGCCCTGTAGAAATTTTCCTCGACAAATAATATACGGACTTAGGGTTGACAGAGTACTCGACATAATAGACGGCTCTTGATTTGCATAAAAAGGCAAATCAAGAACCCCTCATGTATGTTTGATTTTATATGACTGGTTAACCTTACCAAGCTCTGTGATTTAATGTAAAATAGTTATAAAGCCTGTAGAGGAGGTGGGGCTAATGAGCAAATTGATACTGGTTTCCAATCGTTTACCGGTAACGGTGCAAAAAAGCGCCGGCGGTTTTCTGTTTCAAAACAGCATCGGCGGCCTTGCTACCGGGCTGAAGAATTATCATCAGCAGACGGGTAGCGTATGGGTCGGGTGGCTGGGACTCACCGATGAGGAAGTGGGTGACGATGAAAAGGGCCAGCTGCAACAAAAACTCCTGGAAGAATATCAATGCCGGCCCGTATTTTTGTCCGAGGAGGATATCGACTTGTATTACTATGGTTTTTGCAATAAAACCATATGGCCCTTATTTCACTACTTCAAAAGTAAAGTCGAATATGACCTGGAAACATGGGAAGCTTATCAGCGTGTGAACCGAAAATTTTTTGCGGCCATAGAGCCTATTATTGATGAAGACGATATTATCTGGGTACATGATTATCATTTGATGCTGTTGCCCCGGATAATAAAAGAAAAATATCCCCGCGCCCAGGTGGGCTTTTTTCTGCACATTCCTTTTCCTTCCTTTGAAATCTTCCGTCTGCTGATATGGCGGGAAGAAGTGCTGCGAGGTCTTTTGGGCGCGGATTTAATCGGATTTCATACCTATGACTATGTGCGTCACTTCTTGAGCAGTGTACGCAGATTATTGGGATTGGATAATAATTTCAATAAAATCAGTTATGAAGACCGATTCGTGCAAGCGGATGCTTTTCCCATGGGCATTGATTACGATTATTTTTCCGGAGAACGTGACCTGGAAGAATTCCGGCCGGAGCTCGGCGCCATGATTGAAAATGCCAAAGACAGCAAAATAATTTTGTCGGTGGACCGGCTTGATTATACCAAAGGCATCCCGGAACGCATCAAATCTTTTCGCAGATTTCTGGCCCTGTATCCGGAGTATCTGGAAAAAATCAGGCTGTATCTGCTGGTGGCCCCGTCCCGGGAAGGGGTGGGATCTTACGATGAGCTGCTGAAAGAAATAGAAGAATTGGTCAGCAAAATAAACGGCGAGTATGGGACCTTCAATTGGATGCCCATCTGGTTTTTGTTTCGTTCCTTCTCTCAGGACAGCCTGATTTATTTTTATAAACAGGCTGACGTATTACTGGTAACCCCGCTGCGGGACGGTATGAATCTGGTGGCCAAAGAATATATTGCATCCAGAACCGATTATGAAGGCATGCTGGTTATCAGTGAGACAGCCGGCGCGGCCAGCGAATTGGGAGAAGCGGTCATTGTCAACGCCAACGACTTTAATGCCATTGCTGCAGGTATCAAAACGGCGCTGGAGATGCCCCGGGATGAGAAAAAGACCAGGAATAAAATGATGCACAAGCGCTTGCAGCGTTATAATGTGAACTTTTGGGCCAGTGATTTTTTAAGCGCTTTACACCGGGTGATGGAAGATACCGGCCAGGCCATATCGGAAAATATCGAGACCAACCTGCATAAAATAGAGCAAGCTTATGAAAACGCGGGCAGCAGAGCCCTTTTTTTGGATTACGACGGCACCCTGGTGGGGTTTAAGACCATTCCCGAGCAGGCCAGACCGGATCAGGCACTCAGGCAGTTGCTGACGGATTTGACCAATGACCCGCAGAATACGGTCGTCATTGTTTCCGGCCGTGATAAAAACATTTTGGAGGAATGGCTGGGTGATCTGAACTTGAATCTTTTAGCCTCCCACGGCTTGTGGATCCGGCTTCGCGATCAGAAAGAGTGGGCTATGACCGTGCCCTTGGATAACGAATGGAAGGAATCAGTCCGTCACATCCTGGAGTTATATACCGACCGGATGCCCGGTTCCTTCATTGAAGAGAAGGAGTATTCCCTGGCCTGGCATTACCGGCAATGCGACCCGGATATGAGCGCCATGAAGCTGAGCGAAATCAGAGAGGCCCTGCTGTCGCTGACCCAATCAACCACCCTGGGGCTTCAGGAAGGCAACAAAGTCTTGGAAATAAAAGATAACCGGGTGAATAAAGGCTACGTATCCTCGTTGTTTATTCAGCATAGCAGCTTTGATTTTATCCTGGGGGCGGGGGACGATCATACCGACGAAGATCTGTTTGCTTCCCTTCCGCCCGGCTCTTTTGCGATTAAAGTAGGCATCGGCAATACCAATGCCAACTATCATATCAAATCCTGGCAGTCACTGCGCGCAATTTTACAAAGATTGGTCGATATCAAGAATACAAATAAGGATGGGTAGAGATTTGATGCGAAATCAACCGGCTGTTTACGAAGTTGAGAATTTCAGTTTAGACCTCCGCCAGGTGAAGCTCCATGAGGTACTTTTTCACAATGCTAACGGGTATATCGGCGTTCGTTACGACCTGGAGGAAGGATATCCGCCGGGATATGGCGTTACCCCCAGCCAATACATAAACGGGTTTTACGATTATGCCAAGCTGCCCCAGGCGGAAAAATTGTACGGACTGGTGGAAGAAAAACAAACCGTTTTAAATGTAGCCAACACGCAAACCATCAGGATTGCTTTTGATGATGAAGAATTCAGCATGTTTACAGGAACTGTGCTGGAGAGCAAGCTGCGTCTGGATATGGACCGGGGAATAACGGTGCGCAATGTCCACTGGCGCTCGCCGCAGGGAAAAGAACTCAAACTGACCGTTACCCGGATGGCTTCTTTTTACCAACTGCCGCTGTTCACCATTGAATATGAAGTGGAGCCCTTGAATTTTGCGGCGAAAACCGTGATCGAATCGGTTCATGACGGAACGGTTTTAAATTTTGCCCACCCCAGCGACCCCCGCCTGGCCAACGAATGTATTCAGTATTTGCACCCGTTTAGCTGCGAAATAAAAGAAGGCGCTTCCTATATTACCTCCCGCACCTCAAAATCAGGCTTGGAAATTTGCAGCGGCGTAAAGACGGTGTTATTGCAGGAGCACCAGCAAGAATTTATCCTTGATAAGTATGATGCCATTTGCCGTTTTACCACCCGGGCCCAACCGGGTCAAAAAATCAGGCTGATTAAATACGCGGTCTTCTGCGACACGGTTCGTTACCCCAAATGCCGCCGGCAGGCGGAAAAAGAGATGAAAAAGGCGCTGTTCCTTGATCTGGGGGAACTGTATCATAAGCAAGCCGCCTATCTGACCGATTATTGGAACAATTGCGCCGTTGAAATCGAGGGCGACCAGTCGCTGAATAACGCCATTCATTTTAGTCTATACCAATTGATCCAGTCGGTGGGCAAGGATCAGTACAGCAATATAGCCCCCAAAGGACTGAGCGGGGACGGCTATGAGGGCCATTATTTCTGGGATTCGGAAATGTATATGCAACCCTTTTTCACCATCACCAATCCCGATATTTCCAGAAATCTGATCGCCTACCGCTATGCCACCCTGGATTTGGCTCGGGAAAACGCCCACATTTTAGGGCATAAAAGCGGAGCCCTTTATCCCTGGCGCACCATTATGGGCCGGGAATGTTCCGGCTTTTTCCCGGCCGGTTCCGCCCAGTATCATATCAACGGAGATATTGCTTATGCAATCATTGCTTATTATTTAGCCACCAAAGATATCCGTTTGATGCAGGAGATGGGCGCCGAGATCATTTGGGAAACCGCCCGTTTGTGGCTGGAAGTAGGGAATTATTACCAAGGCTGCTTCCATATCAACAATGTGACCGGTCCCGACGAGTATACCTGCATCGTAAACAACAACTACTATACCAATGTGCTGGCCCAGTACCATTTGCGCTGGGCGGTCAAGCTTTATCATTTGCTGCAAACCGCCGGCGGTCTGCCTGAACTGGAACAAAAAATACAAATCAAACCGCAGGAGGTTGAGGCCTTTAAAAATGCCGCCGACCATATGTATTTGCCTTACGATGAAAAGTTGAAAATCAATCCCCAAGACGACTCTTTCCTGCAGAAGCAGCCCCTGGACCTCAAGGATATTCCCGCGGATAAATTTCCCTTGCTGCTCCATTACCATCCCCTTTATTTGTATCGTCACCAGGTATGCAAACAGGCGGATACGGTGCTGGCCTATCTTATTCTGGAAGACGCCCAATCCGAAGAAACCATGCGGAATTCATTTCGCTACTATGAGAAAATTACGACCCATGATTCGTCTCTTTCCCGGGGCGTATTCGGTATCGTGGCAGCTCGTTTGGGAATGGCAGGGAAAGCCTTTGCCTATTTTAAGGATACCGCCCGTTTGGATCTGGACGACGAGTATAAGAACACCCAGGACGGCCTTCATATCGCCAATATGGGCAATAATTACATGGCTATCGTTTATGGTTTCGGAGGCTTCCGGCTGAAAGAAAACGGAGTATTTTTGGCCCCGATTCTGCCCCGGCCCTGGACGGCCTATCGCTTTAAAATACGTATTGAAGACAGCCGCATCATGGTCCACGTGAAAGAAAACGAATGTGTTCTCACCCTGGAATCCGGCCGTGCCCAAAAGATATTCGTATATGGCCGGGAGTATATTTTGGCAGACGTCCTGACCGTTGCCCGCCGGTCCATCGATAGCGTCGAGGAGGGGTCACTGTGAAGTATAAAGCGGTAATTTTCGACCTGGACGGGGTTATTTGCCATACGGACCGGTATCACTATCAGGCCTGGAAACAGATAGCCGATGAAATCGGGGCATATTGCGATGAAACGATCAATAACCGCCTGCGCGGGGTCAGCCGCGCCGAAAGCCTGGAGATCATTCTGGAATCTTACCCCGGCCAGCTCAGTCAAGAAGAAAAGGATCATTACCTCAAAAAAAAGAACGAACTCTATCGCAGCCTGCTGAAAAACATGTCACCGGCCGACCTGGACCCCGAAGTGAAGGATACCATGGACCGGATAAGAGCCTGTGGGATACTTATGGCGATAGGTTCCTCCAGTAAAAATACCCCCTTTATTTTGCAGCGGCTGGGGCTGGAACATTACTTTGACGCCGTAGTGGACGGCAACCAAATTACCCGTTCTAAACCTGATCCGGAGGTATTTTTAAAAGCCGGCGCCGCTTTGGGTGTTGACCCGCAGTTCTGTTTAGTGGTGGAAGACGCCGAATCCGGCATCCGGGCCGCCATGGCCGCCAATATGGATTGCGCCGCCATCGGCGATGGCGCCCAATCCAGCCTGGCCTCTTATCGCCTGCGGCATTTGGCGGATTTATTGCCTATTTTGGGCGCCTAGTAGTCTGCGTCGCCTAAAGGTTTAGGTTGTCCGCCGAGCAAAATTTTTGCAGGGCAAGGGGTCGTCAATCGCAATACTGGCCGTATTGCGATTGACGACAACGTAGTCCTGCAAAAATTTAGCCGGCGGAAGCAAAGTTTTAGGTGACGCAGGCTACTAGTACTATCCCGCGATAATCCCCAACCTTCTCCCCGGTACCCATATATACTGTCCGTGTTATCGGCTTTTATTTTATCGGAACAAACGGATTGAGCAATCTGCGTCTAAATTGATCACATTACAAAAAAAGCCATCACGTTGCAAACTTGGACTCTATATCGCTTTATATTAAACTTACATTAGATAAAAATATGCCGAAATGAGGTGTATGTTTGCGAAATAATCCCGAACAACCAATTGATCCGAGAGCTGTGCCTTACTGGCGCTGGTCTGCCAGTATTCATTCAGCGTTTTTAATGCTTATTCCGCTAGGTTATTATTGGGCGCAGCAGCGCTGGCACTGGCCGAGCTGGATCGCTTTCGCCTTGCTGAGTCTGACCCTGTCATATGCAGTCTATGCCATCTTTTTTCAGCCTGAGATAAGATGGAGGACCTGGCGTTATGAAGTATCCGAACAGGAAATTGATCTTTTGCACGGGGTATTCATTAAGACCAGAACTTTGATTCCCATGGTGAGGGTTCAGCATGTTGATACCGAGCAAGGCCCGTTGTTGCGTCACTTTGGACTGTCATCGGTCACCGTCTCCACGGCTGCGGGAATCCACGAGATACCGGCTCTGTCAGACGAAGTGGCAGCCCGGTTAAGGGATAAAATATCGGTACTGGCACGGGTGGTGGACGAAGATGTATAAACCTCAGCGGGTTCACCCTTTAGGCATATTGTCTTTTACAGCGCGTACAATATATTCAATAGGGCAGGCGTTGCTTCCCCTGCTCATTATTGCCATCGCCCAGCAGGAAATTCGCAAATGGGTTTTCGTGGCAATTCCTCTTTTGCTGGTCCTCTTCATAGCTTATGGCATTCTTTACTGGCTGCGCTACATATTCTATATAAGCGGACAGGAATTGCGCGTGGAATATGGAGTAGTGGTAAGAAAGAAACGCTATATTCCCTTCGAAAGGATCCAGACGGTACAAATTACCGCCGGTGTTCTGCAGCGCCTTTTCGGCGTGGTAAAAGTTCAAGTGGAAACAGCGGGCGGGGGCAGCAAGGCAGAGTTTGTGCTGACTGCTCTGCCGCGAAAAACGGCGCTGGAACTGCAAAATATTCTGCAGGCAGGAGAAAATCCGCTTAAAGAAACCCGGGCTGAAGCGGATCTTATCGAATACAAACTCTCAACCCGTTCCCTGCTGCTCCTGGCCAGTACCTCAAACGGCATTGGCGTAGTAACAAGCGCAATGCTGGTAATCCTTTCCCAGCTTGACGATTTCCTGCCCCACATGAATGTTTGGGAAAAAATCGGAACCTATGCCGAACATTTGGCTGCCGCAAGAGTCAGTCTGATTATTCTGGCTGTATTTCTCCTGATCCTGTTGGCCTGGCTCCTGTCCCTCCTCGGAACGATCATCCAGTTCAGCGGTTTTCAACTGCGCCGGGAAGGTAATAGTATCAAGATAAACCGGGGACTTTTCGAAAAGCAGCAATTAAGCATTCCGCTGAAGCGCATTCAGGCAGTGAAAGTGGTGGAAGGCTTGTTAAGACAGCCTTTGGGCATGGTGAGCGTGCAGGTGGTAAGTATCAGCAATACCGGCACCAAAGGCGAAGGCAATGTACTTTTTCCTCTGCTGCCGAGATCCGATCTGCCCGAATTTCTGGAGAAAGTTGCACCTGAATTTAGCGTGCCTTTGGTATTTGAGGGGTTACCGCGCCGGGCCAAACGACGTTATTTACTGATCAATGTAATCCCCGCCTTGATAATTGCCATTCTGTGTTCAGTCTTCCTGCCCTGGGGATACGTGGCTTTTATCCTGCCTCTGCTGGGCGCCTGGCTGGGCAGCAGACAGTATCATGATGCAGGCTATCAATTGGATAATAACATACTATTATTGAAACTGAGAAAACTGGGCAGAGTAACCATGATTATCCCCCGCCGGCGCATCCAATCTCTGCATGTATCCCAAAATCCTTTCCAAGTGCGCAGCAACTTAAGCAACCTCAAGGTTGCCATCGCTTCCTCCAGCGTTGCAGCGACTGCGCAGATGAAAGGAATGGATAAGGAAAAAAGCGACGCTATAATTAATTGTTTGTAAATTTATTCCATACCGTTAGAAGGTTTGGTTTAGGGTTATCCGCACACCGGCACCGTACAGATCGGCGACAGATCTCCAATATCGCCGGTTTTTACATTTTTCGGAAATTGCTGTATATTTTAGTATTTACTGAATAGTCTCATTGCGCTATAATCTGCAACAGCAGTTTAGTACTCTGTCAACCCTAATTCCATATTTTCTTGTCGGTTAAATTTCTGCATGGCTACGTTGTCGTCAATCGCAATACGCCCAGTATTGCTCAATTCTCCGCCTTGCCCTGCAGAAATTTCCCTCGACAAATAATATACGGACTTAGGGTTGACAGACTACTAGCGCCGCATGGGGAACACTCGTCCCGACCTTGCCGAAGTGTTTGGTTGCATTTTTGGACTGCAAAAATGATAAAATAATAGCGCAGAAAGCATACAGCAAGAGCGGGAGGAACACAATGAATGAATTAATGACAGTACGTGATTATGCTCAGCAAATCGCGGAAGCGATAGCGACGGTTTTGAAAATAGATGTGGAGATCGCCGACCGCAATTTGATACGAGTGGCTGGAACGGGGATTTACCGCGAGGGCGTGGGCTCTTCCATGGATACTCAGGGCTTCGTCTACCGAGAGGTGTTGCGGCAGGGGTGCGAGTTCGTATTGAACCAGCCTGGACGGCACGAATTGTGCCAGCCCTGCCGTTACTACCAATGCTGCCCGGAAAAATTCGAGATTATTTATCCAATCAATGCCGGTCGGGAAACGGTAGGCGCTATTGGACTGCTGTGCTTTACCGAGGAAGACGCGCAGTTGTTGCGGGAAAATCAGGAATCATACCTTAAATTTTTAAATAAAATGGCGGAAACGATCAGCTTGAAGATCAAAGAGCAGCAGTTCACCAATAGCCTGGTCACTTCCAACCGCTACCTATATTCTATTATCAATTGCCTGGACGAAGGACTACTGAGTGTAGACATGGACGGACGAGTGATTCATGCTAATCAGGCAGCCCAGAATCTTTTCCAGCCTTCCGGGGAGATGGAAGGGGCTTCGCTGGGGGATATTATCGGCGGTAATTTAGCGGAGGAGATCCTGCAAGGGGCCCTGAAAAGCAACGATGTGATGGAAAGGGAGGTCAGTCTGGGCGGCAGGCAAAAGCATCTTTATCTGGTCATGCACGCCTATCCGGTGGAATCTGAAACCGGACAAAAGAATATTGTGCTGACTTTTAATCGTTTTACTGCCCTAAGCCGCATCGTGCATAAAATGACTATGCAGGAAGACAGCTATACCATAGACGATATCCTGGGAATCAGTGATGTTATGTGCCGCATTCGCGACCGGGCCCGGGTTATCGCTGCCAGTAATTCCACTGTTTTGATTACCGGCGAAAGCGGTACTGGTAAAGAAATGCTGGCTCGCGCCATTCATAATTTAAGTCCCCGTCGCCAGTATCCTTTTGTGGCCATCAATTGCAGCGCCATACCGGAAGCGCTGCTGGAAAGCGAACTGTTCGGTTATGAGGAAGGATCTTTTACCGGCGCACGCAAAGGCGGTAAACCGGGTAAATTTGAGCTGGCTGACAAGGGCACGCTCTTCCTGGACGAAATCGGCGATATGCCTTTATTTTTACAGGTAAAGATCTTGCGGGCGCTGCAGGAACGGCAGATCGAAAGGGTGGGAGGATTGCAGCCGGTACCGGTCAATGTGCGTATCATCACCGCCACCCAGCGCAATCTGGAAAAAATGATGGAGCAAGGGGAATTTCGCAACGATCTTTATTACCGCATCAACGTTATTCCTCTTTCTATCAGGCCGCTGCGGGAACGCAAGGAAGATCTGGATGTATTGTGCAGTCACTTTCTGTACATATACAACCAGCAGCTGAATAAAAATATCGCAGGACTTACCCAGGAGTTTCGCCAGAAATTATTGGAGTATTCCTGGCCGGGCAATGTGCGGGAACTGCAAAATACCATCGAATATGCCATGAATCTGGCTGACGGACCACTGCTGGAGGTAGAGCATCTGCCGGTAAAGATCAGGCGGATGGAAGACAAAAGCGATAGTACCTATAATCTTGACCTTAGAGAAAAGGAAATTATTCTGCGCTGTCTGAAAGAATACGGACACAGCGTTCATGACAAAGAAAGAGCGGCCCGGGCGCTGGGCATTGGAATCGCTACTTTATACCGCAAATTGGCTCGTTACGAACGGGAAGGGGAGCCTTCGTCCGAAATATCAAATCGATAAAAAGCTTATCGATTTGATAATAATTCGCTGTTCGCCGTCGCAACACGGTGAAATGGGAAAATCAGGTTAAATCCCAATATCCGTACCATCACAACGTGGTACGGATTTGCTATTTTCAGGGCTTTTTATAGGTCTTTAAGGAAAAATATGAAAATGAATTGCTGGAAAAACGCCTGGTTACAATATCTTTAATCGACGCAGGTCATGGTAGTGCAGCAGGTTTAAGTGAAATGATTGCTTATCATAATGATAGGCGCGATGATATGAACGGCGATGGCGAGTTAAGAGATAGAGGCTCTCCTGATGCCTAAAATACTGCATGACCGCTCAGTTTTGATGAGTTGGCATAAAATTTGCATTAGACTTGCTATCAGCCTATGAAAAATTTACAAATTGCCTGGCGATGCAACGGAGCAGCAGTCCAGCATACGCGAAAGGAGAGGTGAACCGAGACTTTTTCCTCTGGTAAAGACGACGGAAAATTTTACGAAGAAAAATTTGTATCGAAAAAAGGAGGATTAATTAATGTCATATACAGGATCTGCAAACCGTACCGATCTTGATTGGCAAGGCGACCACCAACTGACTAACCCGGATCTGCTTCCGACTCCGATAAATGAACGAACTTGGACCTGGTGGACTTATTCTGCGCTATGGATGGGAATGGTACACAGCGTTTATAATTTTACCTGGATAGGCGGTCTCATGTCGATTATGGGCATGTCCGTATGGCAGGCTCTGTCGGTGGCTATTACGGCCAATATTATTCAAACCTTGCTGATCGGTTTGAACGGACGCGTGGGTGCACGTTTCGGTATACCTTTTGCGGTATGGTCTCGTTCTGCTTTCGGCGTGTTTGGCGCCAATATCCCGGCTATTGCCCGCGGCCTCGTAGCGATTGGGTGGTTCGGGGTACAAAGCTTTTTGGGCGCTACCGCCATCAATGTTATTCTGGAGGTGACCATCGCCCCCTGGAGAGCCATGGGTGATTCGACTATTCTGGGCGCTCCCGCCAATTTATTCTTTGCCATGATTATTTACTGGGCCATTAACGTGCTGGTGGTCAACAACGGCATGGATACGGTACGCCGTTTTGAAAACTGGGCCGGTCCCATGGTATTTGTAGTTTTGGCTATTATGCTGATTTATTCGGTTAAGGCCGCTCACGGTATCGGACCGGTCTTCCATACTCCCTCCAAATTCACCAGTACCGGCGAATTCATGATAAAGGGCTTCTTCCCCATGGTAGCTGTATATATCAGCGGCAGTTGGGCGACGATGGTTTTGAATATTCCGGATCTGACTCGTTTCGCCCGGTCCAACAAGGAACAATTCTGGGGCACCATGATCGGCCTGCCGCTGGCTACGCTGGTATTTTACTGCATGGCTTCGATCATCGTTTCTTCCAGTATGGTACTGTTCGGCAAAATGATGTGGAATCCCAGCGATATTCTGCTGGCCATAGGCAATCCTTATCTGAGCATAATTGGCGCTACTTTGCTGGCTATCGCTACGATATCCGTGAATATTCCGGCTAATATCGTATCGCCGGCCTATGACCTGACCAACCTGCTGCCGAAGGTGTTTAACTTTAAATCTGCCGCTATTGTTTCCATGATTATTGCTTTTATTTATATGCCCTGGAGACTGATGGAGAATCCGGCGGTTCTGTATGGCGTTTTGAATAATATCGGCGCCTTGCTGGGGCCCGCTACCGGCATCATCATCGCCGACTTCTTCCTGATCCGTAAGCAACATCTTGATGTTCCTGAATTGTTTAAAGTTAACGGACGTTATCGCTACAGCAACGGTTTCAGCCCGATCGGTCTGGGGGTGCTGTTGGGTTCGGCCGCTATCGTTATCGTGGGTGAATTTGTACCGGCAGTGGGCTGGCTGTATGAATACGCCTGGTTCGTGGGCCTGGCTATCGGGTTTGTTGCCTATCTGGCTATCGTCAAGCTGGTTTCTTCCGGTGAAAACGGAGTGCCGGAATATTATCAACCCTTAGGCAGCCAGGGAACAGAAAATGGCGCCGCTTAATTTATAGTCTCCCTCGTCCGGGATCTATCCGCAGGCTTCGGCAGTCTGAGTCTGCCTCCAAATTTCCGGAATCAGCTGCCGAAGCCATTTTATATAGCATGTATTGGAACGGGGTGAATTGTAATTATGGACACGAGTAATAGTGGATTTGTTTTATCCGCAACCAGAGAGAAACAAGTGATCGAACTCTGCCAGGAGATGGTCCGGGCCAAAAGCTATTCCGGCCAGGAGGATCAAGTGGTTGAAAAACTAAAAAACGCTATGCTGGCAATGGGTTTCGCCGATTTTTACATTGACGATTTTGGCAGTATCATCGGGCATATCAAGGGCCATCGGCCCGGCCCCAAACTGCTTTTTGACGGACATCTGGATACAGTGCCGGTGCCCGACCCTACCGACTGGACCCATGATCCTTTCGGCGGGGGAATAGATGATGGAAAAATATATGGGCGCGGGACTTCCGACATGAAAGGGGCATTGGCGGCCATGGCCTGCGGTGCTGCCTGGTTTGCCAAGGATTGCCGCGGCGATTTCAGCGGCGACCTGTATGTAGTCGGTTCCGTGCATGAAGAATGCTTTGAAGGGGTCTCGTCCCGAATCGTCAGTAAGCGGGTCAAACCTGATTATGTAGTGATCGGCGAAGCTTCTCTGGGTAAATTGAAACGAGGCCAGAAGGGCAGAGCGGAAATCGTGGTGGAGACTTTTGGCAAGCCTGCTCATTCCGCTAATCCTGAAAAAGGTATCAATGCCGTCTACCATGCGGCTCAACTGATCGACAAGATCAGGAAATTGTCGTCAGCTTCCCATCCGGTACTGGGAGATGGAATTTTGGAACTGACCGATATAAAATCTTCTCCTTATCCGGGAGCTTCGGTGGTCCCCGACTATTGCAGAATGACCTATGATCGCAGATTGCTGGTGGGAGAAACTCCCCAGAGTGTATTGAAACCGATACTTGATTTGATTGTGGCTATGCAGCTTGAAAACCCCGACTTCGAGGCCAACGCATATTTTGCCGAGGGCCGGGAGAATTGCTACACCGGCGCCGTGATTGGCGGAGAAAGATATTTTCCGGCCTGGCTGCTGGAAGAGGACGACCCTTATGTGCAGATGGTTCTGCAAGGGTTGCGGGAAGCGGGCATGGAGCCGGAGATTTCGCATTACAACTTCTGCACCAACGGCAGTCATTACGCCGGCGAGGCCGGCATTAAAACCATCGGGTTTGGGCCGTCTCCGGAAGATTTGGCCCATACCATCGATGAATATATAGAAATCAATCAACTGACCATGGCCGCGCGCGGTTACTATGCGATTTGCGGCGCAGTGCTTAAATAGATGCGTTTAAAACAGATGGAGGCGTAAAAAATGTACGATTTAATGGTCAAAAATGCTCTGGTGGTTTCACCGTCCTCAACCATCAAAGCCAATATCCTGATCAAAGACGGGAAGATCGCAGCGTTGACCTTGCCGGAAGAACCGGCGGAAGCGCAACGCGTACTGGATGCGGAAGGCCGTTATGTCCTGCCCGGCGTCATCGACGCTCATATGCATGTGGAAGCTCCTTTTCAAGGCTGCTTCGGCGCCAATGATTTCTACACCCAGAGTATTTCCGCCGCCTTCGGCGGAGTCACCACTTTTATGGATTTTACCAATACTTTTAGAGGTACCTCGGTACTGGAAGCCGTGCACAAGCGCTACGAGGAGATGAGCAAATCCGCGATTGATTTCAGCATCCACGGCAAGATCGTGGAAGCGCCGCCGAATATCATCGACGAGATCTCCCAGATCGTTGATTTCGGCTGTCCTTCCTTTAAAATGTTCATGACTTACCGGAAGGAAGGCGTCATGGCGGAAGACGAAACCCTGATCAAGGTTTTTCAAAAGGCCAAGGAACTGGGAGCGCTGCCCATGGTTCACGCGGAGAGCAACGCCATCGCCGAGTTGAACAACGAAAAATACGCCCAGGCGGGGGACCAGAGCTGGCGCAATTTTGCTTTGGCTAAACCGGTGCTGTGCGAGGCGGAAGCGGTGGCGCGAGCCATTTACTTTTCCGCTTATGTGGGCAACGCGCTGCTGATCGTCCATACCACCAATGGGGAAGCGCTGGACCAGGCCCGGCGCGCCCAAGCCCGGGGCCAGGCTTTGTATATCGAAACTTGCCCTCATTACCTGACTTTGTTCGACGACATTTATGACCGGGAAGACGGCTATCTGGCCATCTGCTCGCCGCCGCTGCGCACCCCCGCCGAAGCGGAGAACCTTTGGCAGGGCTTGCAGGACGGCGCCATTTCCGTTACCGGTTCCGACGATTGCACCTATTCCATAGAAGAAAAGACCATGTTCCTGGAAAAAGACGCGGCCGGCAACTTTATTCCAGACTACACAAAAATCGTAAACGGCACTTCCGGGCTGGAGATCCGACTGCCCATCCTGTTGTCGGAAGGCGTATCCAAGGGCAGGATTTCCATCAACCGGCTGTGCGCATTGACCAGCGCCAACGTAGCCAAACTGTCCGGCTGTTATCCCCGCAAGGGCGTCATCGCTCCCGGCAGCGACGCGGATTTGGTGATCGTGGATATGGACAAGGAAGTCACGCTGTCGCCGGAAGTGCTGCATAACAATATTGACTACTGCTTGCATCAGGGGATGAAAATCAAAGGTTATCCGGTGGTGACCATCGCCGGCGGCAAAGTGCTGGTGGAGAACGGTAAGTTTTACGGACAGCGGGGTGGGGGCCGGTTCATCAAACGCAGTATCGGCGCCGATATCCTGGATCATTTCGCCCTGTAGTTCACGGTTTGTATTTACAGATGGGAGCACATGATATGGACAGAATACTGATTAAAGGCGGTACCGTCATCGACGGCACCGGCCAGGACAGATACCAGGCGGACCTGCTGGTGGAGGGTGACCGAATTAAGGCTATCGGCACCTTTGAAAGCCGGGCTTTCGATTATGTAATCAATGCCGATGGTATGGCGGTCAGCCCCGGTTTCATCGACACCCACAGCCACTCCGACCTGAAGGTGCTGGTAGATCCGCTGCTGGAACCCAAACTGCGGCAGGGCATTACGACCGAAGTTTTAGGGCAGGACGGCATCTCCATGGCGCCGCTGCCTCTGGAATATGTGGGCACCTGGCGCAAAAACCTGGCCGGGCTGGAAGGCAGCAGCGACGAACTGAGCTGGGACTGGCAGACTACTGCCGGTTATCTGCAGAAGCTGGAAGAAGCCGCTCCGGGAATCAATGAGAGTTATCTGGTACCTCACGGCAATATTCGTATGGAAGCCATGGGGCTTGATATACGTACCCCCAACACTGAGGAAATGGAAAAAATGAAAGCAGTTCTGCGGCGCGAGCTGGAAGCCGGAGCCTGGGGAATGTCTACCGGGCTGATTTATATTCCTTGCGCTTATGCCAAAAAACCTGAATTAATCGAGCTTTGCAAAGTGGTGGCGGAATATGACGGCGTTTTTGTGATTCATCAGCGCAGCGAAGCCGACACTATTCTGGAATCGATGCAGGAAGTGCTGGATATCGGCCGCGCTTCCGGGGTGAAGATCCATTTTTCCCACATGAAGATATGCGGCAAAAAAAACCGCGACAAATTCGAACCGGTGCTGGCTTATCTGGATCAGGCCAAAGCTGAGGGCATCCGGGTGTCCTTCGACCAGTATCCCTATGTGGCCGGCAGCACCATGCTGGGCGTGATTCTGCCTCCCTGGGCCCACGCCGGCGGCACCGACAAATTGCTGGCCCGGCTGGGGGACAGCGAGATGCGCCGCAAAATGGTTTATGATATCGAACACGGTCTGCCCGGATGGGATAATTTCATTGACTTTGCCGGACTGGATCAAATCTATATAACCAGCGTGAATACCAAAAGGAACGAGGATCTGGTCAGCAAAAGCCTGACCGAGATCGGCGCCATCAGAGGCAAAAATCCTTATGATGCCGCTTTCGACCTGATCATGGAGGAAGAAAACGCGGTAGGCATGGTGGATTTCTATGGGTTGGAAGACCACGTGACCGGACTGATGCTGCGCCCAGAACAGAACGTGTGTACCGACGGTTTGCTGGGGGGCAAACCCCATCCCCGGGTATACGGTTCTTTTCCCAGAGTATTGGGAAGATATGTCCGTTCGGAAAACATTATGAAGCTGGAGGACGCGATCCGCAAAATGACCGGCAAGCCGGCCGAGGTCTTCGGCTTCGACCGCCGCGGGCTGTTAAAGGCAGGATACTACGCCGATTTGGTGGTATTCGATCCCAATACCGTTATCGATAACGGCGATTACGTAGATCCGGCCCGTTTTCCCACCGGCATCCATTACGTACTGGTCAACGGACGGATCGTATTGGATAATGGCCGCCATACCCAGGCCCGGGCCGGTAAAGTATTGAGAAAAAGGCTTAAGCCGGCCCGCGATCCGCGGGGCCGGCGGCAATAAAGCAGTAATATTGAGGTGAAGCGTTTATGCATTATGTACTGGGCTTAAAATGCATTAGCTGCGGCCAGGAATACGAATCTATCCCCGGTGTTTATACTTGTTCCGGCTGCGGACAGCAGTCAGGGATATTGGACGTAGTGTATGATTATGCGGCCATTGCACGGGACCATCGCCGCGAGCAACTGGCCGCCAGCAAAGATCCTTCCATGTTTCGTTATATGCCATTTCTGCCGGTGGAACCGGAGTCGCGCCGTCCGCATCTGCGCATCGGCGGCACGCCCTTGTACCAACCGGAGAGGTTGGCGGCGGCTCTGGGCATGAGTCGGCTATATATTAAGGACGACGGACAGAACCCCACTGCCTCGTTGAAGGATAGGGCTTCGGTGATCGCCGTTATCCGGGCGGCCCAGGAGAATATGGACACGGTAGCCTGCGCCTCTACCGGTAACGCTGCTTCGTCACTGGCGGGCAGCGCGGCGGCGATGGGCATGCGCAGTTTTATTTTTGTACCGGGCCGGGCGCCCCAGGGTAAAGTAGCGCAGCTGCTTATTTTCGGCGCCAACGTCATCAGCGTGCAGGGCAATTATGGCGACGCTTTTCGCCTTTCTGCCGCCGCCATCGACCGTTGGGGCTGGTATAACCGCAATGCGGCCATCAATCCTTATTTGGTGGAGGGTAAAAAAACCGTGGCGCTGGAGATCGCTGAGCAAATGGACTGGCAGGTTCCTGATTGGGTAGTGCTGTCGGTGGGCGACGGCTGTACCATCGCCGGGGTGTGGAAAGGTTTCCGCGATTTGAATCAGGTAGGCTGGATCGACCGGATGCCGCGTTTGCTGGGGGTACAATCCAGCGGCTGCAGCCCGCTGGCCGACGCCTTCCGGGATAATCGTCCTTGGCAGCCGGCGGAGGAAAATACCATTGCCGACAGTATCGCCGTAGGCATGCCCCGTAATCCCGACAAAGCGTTGAACGCGGTGCGGGAGTCCAAGGGAATGATGATCACTGTCAGCGACGGTGAGATTCTTGAAGCTATGCGTTTCCTGGGTAAAACCAGCGGTATTTTCGGTGAACCGGCCGGAGTGACCGGGCTGGCCGGACTGGTGAAAGCGGTTAAGGAGGGCAAAATCGGCCGGAATGAAAAAATTGCCGCTATTGTCACCGGCAATGGACTTAAAGATGTTAAAAACGCCATCACGGCAGCGGGGGAGCCTATCAGAAGCGATCCCAACATGGAGCAACTGGTGGAAGAATTGCAGTCCCGCAGTCTGTTGCCGGCATAATTAATTTAATAAATAACTGGAGGTAGTTATCATGGCAAAGATGCCTTTTGGTCCGACTTATGATGAAATGCTCCATCCGGAGAAGATCGACCCTGAAATCCGGGCGAAAGCGCTTAAAGTTCTGGACAGCGACGAACTGGACCCACTCAATCTGTTTAATATCACCTGGAAAGACGCTAACGGAGCGGTGCGCAAGGTAGTGCTGCCCCATGAGTTGACCGGTACCGAGGCCAATATCGTGGTCATGCTGGGCAAATATTTTCCTTCCGGTTCTCATAAGGTCGGTCCCGCCTATGCGACCTTGATCGAAGGCTGCGTGGACGGAGATATCCTGCCCGGAGAACATACCATCCTGGGACCTTCTACCGGCAATTTCGGCATCGGTGTTTCCTATATCTGTGGTTTGATGGGTTATGACGCCATCGTGATCATGCCCGACAACATGAGCAAGGAACGCTATGAGAGAATTCAGAGATACGGCGCCAAGCTGGATCTTACTCCGGGCACTGAATCAGATGTTATTCTTACTTTACAACGTACTTATGAACTTAAAAAGAATCCCCAAAACAGACCCTTGGCTCAATTTGAACTGATGCCCAACTATCGCTTCCATCGCTATGTAACCGGCAATTCCGCCATTGATGCGGTAAAAGGGGTCGGTAATGGTCATATCGCCTGTTTTGCTTCCGCTCCCGGCTCTGCCGGAACGCTGGCCGCGGGGGATGAAATTAAAAAGGCTTTCCCGGAAGCCAAAATCGTGGCCCTGGAGCCGTATGAATGCTCGACCCTTACCACCGGCGGTCAGGGGCAGCACCGTATCGAAGGCATCGGCGACAAGATGTGTACTTTGATCCACAATGTGCTCAATACCGATTTTGTGGCCTTGATTCCCGATGACGACGCGGTGCGGGGCCTGAAAGTGATCCAGGACGGAGCCGGTGCTCTGGCCGAGCTGGGCGTGCCGCGGGAAGCAGTTGAAGCATTGCACGATATGTTTGGTGTATCCGGCATCTGCAACATTCTGGGCGCCATCAAGATGGCTCATTATCTGCGACTGGGACCGGACGATAACGTAGTAACCGTCGCTACCGACGGCTTCGACCGTTATCCTTCCGTGCTGGAGGACCTGGAAAAACGCTACCTGGAAACGGAGAATTTCGTGCTCAAGCGCTGGGCTCGGGATATTTTCCTGCAAGCCGGCCCCGATCACGTGTATGATTACCGCACCGCCCCGGAAAAGGCAAAATTGTACCGGCAAAAAGAAAAAGATTGGTTACCCTTCGGCTACAGCCAGGAATATTTGGACAGCATGCGTTCGTGGGATTTCTGGGAAGCTGAATACGCGAAAATCGCGGAGTACGACAAGAAAATCAAAGCCATGCGTTAAACGCGCCTGCCAACGACGAATAAATCCGGTTATTAATCGGATCATAACCATGCCAATGTAGTACGAATCTTAACAGGAGCTGATAAATATGGTCAGAATACTGATTACTGACGGAATTGAGGCCGGTGCAAAAGAAAAGCTGTTGAAGGACGGCTTTGAAGTGGTGGAGCGTTTTTATGCTCCCGACGATCTGGGCGCTGCTTTGCAGGAATTTGATGTTCTGGTAGTCAGGTCGGCCACCCGAGTAAGCCGGTTGGCCATTGATCAAGCTTTGAAAACCAACCGGCTTAAATTGATTATCCGGGCCGGTGTAGGTCTGGACAATATAGATGCTGCCTATGCCCGTGAAAAAGGCATCCAAGTCTCCAATACGCCCATGGCCAGCAGCGTAACCGTAGCGGAACTGACGATTGCCCACATGCTGGCGGTGGCGCGCTTCCTGAATATTGCCAATGTAACCATGCGGGAAGGAAAATGGGAAAAGAAAAAATATAAGGGAGTGGAACTGCGGGGTAAAACCCTGGGACTGGTCGGCTTCGGCCGCATCGCGCGAGAGGTAGCACCGCGGGCAGAAGCCTTCGGTATGCGGGTTATTTATACCGATCTGCATCCGGCCAAAGATGTTCCTTACGAATGGATGGATTTTGATGAGATGTTGCAGCAATCTGATTTTGTATCGCTGCATTGTCCGTATAATCCGGAACGGGGAACAATGATCACGGAAAAGGAACTGGCGTTGATGAAACCCAGCGCCTATCTGATCAATTGCTCACGCGGCAATCTGGTATCGGAAAGCGCGTTGCTGGCGGCTTTGAATAACGGAAAACTGGCCGGAGCGGGACTGGACGTGTTCGAGCATGAACCCAGCGTCAACCAGGAACTGCTGAACCATCCACGGGTATCGGTAACGCCCCATATCGGCGCCTCCACCGTCGAAGCCCAACAGCAGGCGGGAGAAGAAGTAGTGAGGATAATTCGTAGTTTTTCCTTTGATCCGACTCATTCTGCCCGAAAATAAAATTAATTTCTCCATCACCCAAAAAGGTCCATATCGTTAAGTCGGTATGGGCCTTAACTAGTACTCTGTTAAGCCTAAAACTTCAATTCCCGTCGGCCAAATTTTCGCAGGGCTGCGTTGTCGTCAATCGCAATACATCCAGTATTCCTCATTCCTCCGCCTTGCCCTGTGAAAATTTTTCTCGACGGATAAAATAAACTTTTAGACTTAACAGAGCACTAGTCCTAAAATTTTCATTCCCGCCGGCTAAATTTCCGCAGGGCTGTGTTGTCGTCGATCGCAATACGGCCAGTATTACTCAATCCACCGCCTTGTCCGGCAAAAATTTTTCTCGGCGGATAATCTAAACCTTTAGGCGACGCAGATTACTAAGTACACGTAACTTGCGCTCCTGACCATGGCGTCGATGAGGCCTGGATGATAATACAACCCCATCTGGATAAAGCTGGCAGGTAAATCTGCGAGAGCCACCGGGCAAATAGTAGTCGTCTAAGACCATTCACGGGGAAAGGCGACGCGGATGGTGGTGCCGCCAGGGCCGCTGTCTATTTTCAGCTTGGCGTGGTGCCGTTTGGCGATTTTAAAGCATATTGCCAGACCCAGCCCGGTGCCGTTGACTTTGGTAGTGAAAAACGGTGTACCCGCTTTGGCCAGTACTTCCGTAGGCATGCCGTGCCCCTGATCTTTGACGGTAAGCGTAACCCAATCATCGTTTGCGCAAGTTGATATGTTTAATTCGCCGCCGACGCTCATAGCATCGATGCCGTTCATCACCAGATTAAGGATAAGCTGGCGGATCTCGTCTTTATCCAGCAGCACTTCAGCAATGTCGCCCAGATTGGCCGTGACGAGCACGTCCTTTTTATTGGCATCTGCGGTCAACAGCGGCAGCAGATTTGAAATCTGCAGATTAAGATCCTGCTTTACCAGTTCAGCAGGTTTATTGACGGCCAGGGACAGGAACTCGGTAATAATTTGATTGGCACGATCCAGTTCTTCGATCATCAGGTCAAAAAGCTCCAACTCCTCGATAAAATGGCTGCTGTCTTTAAAAACCTGCAAGAAACCCTTGACCGTAGTCAGAGGATTTCTGACCTCATGCGCGATACTGGCGGCCATCTGGCTGATGAGATTGAGCCGTTCCAGACGAGAAATTTCATGTTCAAATTCCTGCAAAGCAGTCTCGGATTTTCTGTGTTGGGTAGTATCGCGGATGATGAACACCGCATAATTAAAGCCGTCTTTACCCGTATATACCTGGGTGCTTACTTCCGCCTCAAATACACTGCCGTTGGCGCGCCGCAGATTGTAAAGGCCAAAAAAGCGGCCCAAATACTCTCTTTCCAACAGCGCCTGCCAGGCGCGGACGTCGCTGAGCTCGACTATGTCACGGCGTTTGGCCCGGCGAAGTTCCTCCTCGGTTCGGCCAAACATTTTGCAGGCAGCCGGATTGGCGGCCAACACTTTGCCGGCGGGAGTGCAGAGCATGATTCCATCTATGGAATTGTCAAACATAGCTTGATAGTGTTCAATGATATTCGCTCCGATTTTGGGATAAAATTCCAGAGGAGATCTTTGGTCATGGAGCGCAAATGAATTTAAGACCTCGTTTACTTGCGGTTTTCTGTCATCTCTACGGGTACTCAAACCCTCACACCCTTTCTGGCGATTAGTTTAGACATGTACTTCTGCATAAATAAGTAAAATCC
>DATMYB010000036.1:0-6068 GCA_035561215.1 Syntrophomonas sp.
GTATTTAATTAGGGAGGATGAAAGATGAGTCTACTAGAAGAGATTAAAGAGAAAGCATCCAAAAAGGGCAAGGCTGTAGTACTGCCCGAAGGTACCGAAGAAAGAACGCTGCTGGCCGTTAAGGGCATCGCCGCCGCCAAGATTGCCCATCCGATCCTGCTGGGGAACGAAAGTGAAGTCAAGGCCGCTGCCGCCAAAGTCGGCGCCGATATTTCCGGCGCGGAGCTTATCGATCCCGTCAAAGCTCCGTTTTTCGATGATTTTGTCCAGGCTTTTTATGAGATGCGCAAGAGCAAAGGCGTTGATCTGGATCAGGCCAAAGCCACCATGCAGGACCCGCTGTTCTTTGCGTCCATGATGGTGCAGATGGGTAAAGCCGACGGAGAAGTGGCCGGCGCTGAAAACACCACCGGCAACGTATTGCGGCCGGCGCTGCAGATTATCAAAACCGCTCCCGGCATTTCCGCAGTTTCCGGTTCCTTTATCATGATCGTTCCCAATTGCGATCTGGGCGATAACGGCATTTTCGTTTTTGCCGACTGCGCCGTAACCCCCATGCCTACCGCCGCTCAATTGGCCGAGTTTGCCAAGACCTCCGTACAAACCGCCGTTAACCTCTGTGGCATGAAAGAACCGAAAGTCGGTATGCTGTCCTTCTCCACCAAAGGCAGCGCCAGCCACGAAGTGGTAGATAAAATGGTGGAGGCCACCAAAATCGCCCAGGAAAGATTCCCTGAACTGGCTGTTGACGGCGAACTCCAGTCCGACGCCGCCATCGTTCCCAAAGTGGGCGCCTCCAAAGCTCCGGGCAGTTTAGTGGCGGGACAATGCAACGTCTTGATATTCCCCGACCTGCAGGCCGGCAACATCGGTTATAAACTGGTACAGCGGCTGGCCAAGGCGGAAGCCATCGGCCCGATCCTGCAAGGTATTGCCAAACCGGTCAACGATCTGTCCAGAGGCTGCAGTGTGGAAGACGTAATCAATACCGTGGCTATGGTGGTCATGCAGGCTTAGCCTTAATAGAGAAAGACAGAAAAATTTAAATAACGAGGAGGATGAAATTTTAATGAAGGTATTAGTTGTAAATGCCGGGAGTTCTTCAATCAAATATCAAGTATTCAATATGGAAGATGAATCCGTGCTGGCTAAAGGTCTGGTGGACAGAGTCGGTATTCCCGGAACGACGTTGGAGCACAAGCCCAGCGGCAAAGATGAAGTGATCATCAAGAAGGATCTGCCCGATCATACCGCGGGCATGAAACTGGTGCTGGAAGTGCTGGCCCACAGCGAATACGGTGTTATCTCCGATATGGCCGAAATCGGCGCGGTCGGACACCGGGTGGTACACGGGGGCGAGTCTTTCGCTGATTCCGTAGTGATCGACGATGCCGTGAAAAAAGTTATTAAAGACTGTTTCGAAATCGCGCCCCTGCACAACCCGCCGAATCTCATGGGAATCGAAGCCTGCCAGGAACTGATGCCCAACGTGCCCCACGTGGCGGTTTTTGATACGGCTTTCCATCAGACCATGCAAGCTGAAAACTATCTGTATGCGCTGCCCTACGACGTATATGAAAAATATAAGGTACGCAGATACGGCTTCCACGGCACTTCCCATTTCTACGTATCCCACCGGGCGGCGGAGATGCTGGGCAAGCCTTATGCAGACTGCAAAATCATCACCCTGCATCTGGGCAACGGCGGCAGCATGGCAGCCATTGAAGACGGCAAAGTCGTCGACACTTCCATGGGCTTTACTCCGCTGGAAGGTTTGGTCATGGGCACCCGCTCCGGCGATATCGATCCGGCCATCGTTTGGTTCCTGATGGACAAACTGGGCATGGATACTGCCGAAGCCAACAACTACTTCAACAAAAAATCCGGTATGTTGGGATTGTCCGGTGTTTCCAACGATCTGCGCGATGTGCTGGAAGCGGCCAATTCCGGTAATGAAAGAGCCAAAGTGGCGCTGCAGGTGTACTACAACCAGGTCAAAGGCTATATCGGCAACTATATGGCCAAATTGAACGGCTGCGACTGCCTGGTCTTCACCGCCGGCGTAGGCGAGAACGGCTACGACGTCCGCGAAGCCATTTGCTCCAATATGGATTATCTGGGCGTTAAAATGGACACGGAAAAGAACAAGGTCAGAGGCAAGGAAGTGGACGTTTCCGCCGCTGATTCCAAGGTTCGGATATTCGTTATTCCCACCAACGAAGAATTGGTGATCGCCCGCGATACGCTGAGGCTTTCAAAGTAATAACGGCAATTGAATGAGAGATTGTACAGCAGGAAGCGGGATTAAAAGCCCGCTTCTTGTGATTTTAGAATCCAACAGAGGGACGTTCTTTTTGTTTGGTTTTTGCGGGGAATCATAGTTGGTTAGTTGAATGTACAAACAAACCGTGGCCAGACTCAGCGTCAAGTGCTCCTCCATGTTTATACATTCAACACGTTTAATCCAACAAAGGGACGTTCTTTTTGTTTGATTTTTACGCCAAGCGCTCCTTCATGTTCATATATCCCACATGTATCCCACATGATCAAATCAGGTTTTTGCAGTGGAATTAACCATAAATTTAAGATGCGGAGGTTGGGGTTATGGGTCGATATGCGGTAAAATGGTGGCTGAGTTTTATTATGGCATTATGCTTGGTTTTTCCGGCGGCTCCAGTTGGGGCTTATGAGGTGCGGACCATGCCGGACGTAACGGCCGCGATGCTGCAGGCCGACTACTGGATCGATAAAATCGCCGACCCTGACCGGGTGATACTGAATCCGGTCCAGATCGAGGAGTTCAACCGGGAAATCGTGAAGAAACTTCCGGGGGTGGACTACGATTTGACCGTTTACCCCCCTTCCCTCACCCGCGCCCAGTTGATCAGTTTGGTCGCGGTTCCTTTTCCCACTGAGACTTCCTATGTGGAAGATAAGCCGGTAGAACCTGCCTACTGGCAAACAATAAAGACGCAGATGAACCTGAGCGCCATCCGGGACGATAATCCGGTAAAGCACGGACTGACGGTCAGGCGCAGCAATCTGCGGGTTTATCCCACTGCTGACGTAATCGGGGACGAAATCGGCGACCCCGGCTATGACCTGGTCCAAAACAGCTCGGTGCTGGCCGCCGAGCCGGTAGTTATTCTCCACCAGAGCCGGGACCGGCAATGGTATTTTGTGCAGATCTATAATTGCGCGGGCTGGGTACCGGCGGCGGATGTGGCGGTGTGTGATCGCAATGATTGGATCGCTTATCAAAATGAACCGGACTTTATCGTAGTAACCGGCAATCGCGTCAAGCTGGACAGCGATCCCTTGCTGCCGCAAATTTCGGAGTTGGAGTTCACCATGGGGACCAGGCTTCCCCTGGTCAAGGCGGAGGAAGTTCCGGATTCCATCCGCGGCCGCAGGGTCTACCAGAACTATGTGGTGAAGCTTCCGGTCAGAGATACATATGGCCAGGCGGAATTCGTTTTGGTTCCGGTTCCTGTTTCGGCTGAAGTGAGCCTTGGTTATATGCCCTATACCAGAGCCAATATCATCCGTCAGGCCCTTAAAACCCAGGGGGAACGATACGGTTGGGGAGGAATGCTGAATGTACGGGATTGCTCCGCTTTGGTAATGGAGATTTACCGGTGTTTCGGCTTTATGCTGCCCCGCAACACCAGCGGGCAGGAAGCGTCGGCGGGAAAAACCCAGACTTTCAAAGATTACAGCGTGGCCTATCGGGAATCATTGCTGAGCAGGATCAGCCCGGGCGCCACCTTGTTTTTCAATGGCCATGAAATGCTTTATTTGGGCGAGGATGCCGGACATTATTATGTGCTCAGCGATTTAGGTTCTTTTGGGGAAGTCGGGCCGGACGGAGAGATCCAAGGCGTGAGGGTGCGCACGGTGGTCATAAACGATCTCAATATACACCGGGGCTCCGGCAGACGCTGGATTGAGAATCTCACTACTGCCAAACTCCTTGAAAAAACGTCCTTTACAGATTTGGCCGGCCGCTCGGACCAGGCCCTCATTGAAAACCTGGCGGATCATTATATTTTGCAGGGAGTCGGCGATAATACCTTCGATCCTGAAGGCAATGTAAGCCGGGCCGAATTTGTCGTCATGCTGGACCGGGTGCTGGGTTTGGAACCAGAGCAGGCGGTTGCCTCGTCTGGGGATCAGATCGGGCCGGAGTTGCGCTTTGCTGATGTTTCCCAGCAGTGGTATGCCGGGTATGTGGAGACGGCGATTAAAGCTGGCCTGATTAAAGGCGGAGACAGCCGGTACTTTCATCCGGAAGCAGCCCTGAGCCGGGCCGAGGCGGCGGTGATGCTGGCCCGAGTGCCGGCAGTAGCAGCGGCGGCAGGGGAGGGCGGCAGCCTGCAGTCCTTCAGCGATGGCAACGCAGTTCCTGTCTGGGCGGAACCAGCCCTGACCGCAGTTATGCAAGCAGGGATCATGCCGTCCAGAGAGACAGACCGGCTGGCCCCCCTTGCTCCGGTCACCCGGGCGGAAGCCGCCGCCATGCTGGATGTTTTATTAAACTTAATCCAAATGCAAAAAAGCTAATTTAATCAGGTTGAATGAAGGAGCACTTGGCGCAGCCGGGGGAAACCCCAGGCGGAGTGATGCTTTTGACAGATTACCGGCCTGCCCGCAGTCGTTTTTCAAAATCGGGACAACGCAGCAATTGGTGGGCCAGCAGTATCAGCCGGTGGGCCCCCGGGCTGCGCAGGTATTCCGGGTTAAGATCATTGATACGTACCCGGTCAAGACCGTCGGCATCTTTAAACAGGTTGTAGAGCTTCAAAGTGCGTTCCACATCGTCCAGTTCATATTTGTTCAATTGCCTGTGGGCGGCGGGGTCGGACACGGCGTGGAGTTCGATGATGAAACGGATGGTTTCGCGCTCCTCCGCCGGCACTTGTTCCAGCAGTCCCTTAGCCTCCATTTTATGGTAGCTGGCGATGCCGTGGCCGGTATCATAACCGTCGGTTATCCGGCCAATATCGTGGTAAACCGCCGCTCGGCAGATCAAATCCCGATCCCGGACCGGGAGCTGTTCGAAATCACCCAGCAAAAGCACCAGCAGCAACACCCGTTTGGTGTGGCTGAGGGCGTGAATACCTTGGGGGTTGTGGAATAAACCGGTTTGGATTTGTTCCGCGAAATAAAAATAAGGGCCGATAAGCTCCCGAGTTTGCAGCAGCGGCGGCAGCTCCGCGAGCTTTATCATATTTAACCGTTTTATATCGGCAACCTGTTCCGGCGTCAGGGTTACTTTCTTATCCGACCTGCCGGCAGCATAGCTTTGAATGTCCCCCAGCGACACTTCTCCCCGAAAAATATTGCCGGTGTCGCCGACAGCGAGCATATCCAAAATGGCATTGTTGATATCTGTATACCATACCGTCCGAGCCTTCAACCCGGCCACGTCCTCCGCGCCGGCGAAAATTACCACCTGCCCCCGCTCATCCGCCAGGGGCATATTGGCTTGGGCGTCCTTGTACAAGGTCGCCTTGCGCACGAAGTCGGGGCTGAATATTTCCGCATAACCAGGATGGCGCTGCAGCATGCGAGTAAAAAACGGATATTTATCCTGATCGGGGATGAAGTTGAAAACGTCAATGAATAAATCCGGCGCCAGCCGGGGATCGACCAGATCAAAAAAACGGGTGAAATCCCGGTCGGCCACTGCCCGGTTCAACTGATTTTCCCGATCCAGAATCGCCTGCTTGAGTCCGGTCAAATCGCCGGCGGCAAATTCCAGCAACACCGTACCGCGATAATAGCAAAAGGGCTTTTCCCGGTTGGCGGTGTTTATATAAAAGTCTCCCTCATTCAGCCCCTGGTCCCGTATATAAGACTGCAGCGCAGGAAGAGCCAGCCGGATGGATTCATCCGGGATCATTTCCGCAGCGTTCAAAGCTCTGAGCCCGTTGCGGGCAATGAACCCGTCGTAATCTTTTTTCTGCATATGTGTGCTCCTATATTTGTTTTTAAGTCTGATTCCACTGCAAAAATTAATGATTCATTAGTTGCATGTACAAACATTCAACATGATTAAATCAGGG
>DATMYB010000037.1:0-3391 GCA_035561215.1 Syntrophomonas sp.
GTGGAGAAGGTGTTCCAAAGTGGAAGCTACAGAGAAAATGGATTTAAAGA
This sequence comes from Syntrophomonas sp., assembly GCA_035561215.1. Taxonomy (GTDB): domain Bacteria; phylum Bacillota; class Syntrophomonadia; order Syntrophomonadales; family Syntrophomonadaceae; genus Syntrophomonas_B. Next base: position 51 of record DATMYB010000037.1, read on the forward strand.
AATTCGCCAGTTGGCTGCAGGAAAACCTGCCGGGAGAAAGACGGCTGGTTATGAACCGGATTGAAACCGTCTTTCCGGCTGATAAAATTGAACCCGGCTCCTTTGCGGCTCTATTTGCCTATATGAATGGCAACGAGTTGATGGTCTGCGAGCTGGCCTCAACATTTTTGAGCATCGAAGAAGCCTGGACAGCACTGTCTTCAGAGGAGGTTTATACCTTCAGGCCGGTGCCATTTTATCAGTGGGTTGAGGACCAGTATTGGAGTGCTAAAAAAGAGCAGGTTGAATCGTTTATATCGTAAACCCAATCGGATTAAATCATTTTGAACGGGTATATTGCCTGTTCATTTCATTCAGTCCGAAAACCACGAGGACTATTTTCCTTGCTTAGCTTCAATATTTCTGGAATACCTCAAGGCTTTGTTTAGTCAGGCATATCTTCATAATCAACCAGTTATATCCATAAATTGCCTCTAAACAGCATATAGGTAAAAAAGCATCGTTTCTTGCCTATGTTGTGTTCAAATAGTAAAATTCCGCCATATAAGTACTATATGGCGGATGCAATGAATGATAGACATTACCTATATTTATTGCCACCTGACGTCCAAACAGACCCCATATATCCAGGGAAGTCTGGAATCAACCCTTTCAAAATTACTACCCGTTCTCATACGAAAAAGAGCGTTGATCAGCCTTTCCATAAACCATGCAGGTTGCAGTATTCTCTTAAGACTACGGGCTCGCCGCCAGTGTCTATACAGAAGCTGGCTTCAGGTTCCTGCCCGGGTTTCAAAAACTGGCGATAAGCTTTATTCCCGACCAGAACTTCAACCCATTGGATATAGTGCTCTTCGGTCATGGGATGAGGCACGCTACCCACTTTGACGGTAAGAATACCGTTTTCCTGAGTGCCCACCGGAACATGCTTCTCAACCGCTGCATCAACCGTATTTTCCTCAATAAACGTCATAGCCTGACCGCAGCAATGCAATTCTCCCACACCTTCGAAGAGCACTTCCACTATATTCCCACACACTTCGCATTTGTATATACCCAATAATTTCGCCACATTAATCCCTCCATAATTGTTCACTTGTTTAGTATACTTTTATGTTATTAATCTTTCCCTCCTTTGTCAAGCTGATAATTGCCGGTAATTAAATCAATTATGTAAAAATGCCGGCCAATAAATGCAAAGAAAAGAAGCGATATATGCAAGGAATCGCTCCTCCCGGGCCTGATTTTTGTGATACGATGTTTTTATGGCTATGGTTCAAAAAACAGAAACTGAAAAGAAAATCTGGATAGTCGGACGACGGGTACTGACTGTCCTCATACTGATCGCGCTCATCACCGGGGGACATATACTTATCAATTTTGCCCGAAAAGCCGAACCTGTCAGTGGTGATCGCACCGCCTGGCTGACCACTACATGGATAGCCCATAGAGGCGTGCATAACGATCAGATTCCTGAAAATACAATAGCGGCCTTCAACGCTGCCATCGAAAAAGGCCGCCCCATTGAACTGGATGTCTCTATGACCCGGGATAAGCAATTGGTCGTATTCCACGACAAAAAGCTGAAGAGACTATTCGGGCTTGACGCCTATGTAAAGGATATGACTTATGAACAATTAGCCGGGTTGGAGTTTCCTGATTCTACGGAAAGAATCCCCCTATTCGGCCAGATTTTAACGGTGGTGGACGGCCGGGTCCCACTGCTGATTGAGATTAAAAATGAGGGCGAAGGGGGCGAAATGGAGCAGAGGGTCTATGAAGAATTAAAAGCCTATCAAGGCCCGTATGCCATTCAATCTTTCAACCCTTACTCTCTTAAATGGTTCCGGGAGCATGCCCCTCATGTATTGCGCGGCCAGCTTTCCGGGAGTTTTATCGTCAGCGATTATGAAGTCGAGTATGCGGGAACCACCCGTTTGCCGTGGTATAAACGAATTCCCCTCTCCCATCTCTTGCTCAATTTTGAAAGCCGGCCCCACTTTATCGCCTATGAGGTCGAGTATGCCGATGAAAAGACATTTCAAGAATTAAAAAAGCTGGGCGTGCCCGTTCTGGGTTGGACCATCAAGGATCAGGCCATGTATCAGAAGGCCAAGGATCAATGTGATAACCTGATCGTCGACCCCTTTTAGCTCTTCTTGGGAAACTATGGGAAGTAATTATTACCCGGGGAGGGTTAATTTCTCATAGACCTCGTATGCCTCTTTTCGTTTTTTGATCACGCCATCATCCACCGGTTGATTTTTAGCGCTTTCCGGAGTTCATCAAAGGTCAAATAATAGATTGACCCGACCCTTGGGGTCGGGTTTATACTGACTGTAAGGTGGGATAGCAATGGAGAATCGTATAAAAATCGGTGATTTTATTAAATTAACCGGAAGCACCCTAAAAACTATTATTTATTACCACAAGATCGGTTTACTTCCCGAACCGGAGCGCTCTCCGGGGGGATACCGCTTATACGGACCTGCCGAGCTGAATCGTATGCGTTTGATCAACCGCCTAAAATCACTGGGACTTGATCTGCAGCGGATTAAAGAAATAATAGGAGATCTGCGCAACACCAAAACTATGCGAGAAACCCTGCAGTCACTTCGCATCGAGTTGTTAAATGAGAAGAAAAATCTGGAAGAACGGGTGGAGAAAATTGATGCATTACTGGGGGAAGACATAGAGCTCTTGAATGAAGATATTTTCACATCTCCTTCTTTCCAAATGATCACAGAGATACTGGGAGCGGAGCAAATAGAAAAGTACGCCCAGGCCTGCCCGGAAATCTTTGATCAGCACCGCAAATTATACAGCATCCTGGATGATTTTCAATGGGGCGTGGATTACCGGGAACCTTTCCGCATCCTGGCTGAGTATTTTAAAGATCACCCTGAACATTATCAGATGGCCTTGGATTCTGGAGCACATTGGGCACAGCTGTCACAGGTTCGCGAAGATGATCCCCGGATTGAAGCTTTGGCCCGCGAGTCGGCCGCGCTCCTCAACAGCATGCCTCAGGTAAAAGAGCTGATACGCAATCATTCAGGAAAGAAAAACCCCCTGAACAGCCTATATCAAGACATGGTCGCCGATGTGCTATCCCCGGCTCAGATAAAATACCAAAAGCTTTTTGAAAAATTTCTCTCATCTGAAGACTAATTAATAGTTGTGAACATTGTAAGATTAAAGGTCCACTCCTACAGACGGTCAAGGTCAGGAGGTAATACCTATGGATGACAATTTGTCTACGTTTAAAGCTTGTTTAATGCCAGTAATAATTATAATCGTGATGGGCCTTGTGTTATTTCTTCCCGCAGGCTCCTTAAGGT
>DATMYB010000038.1:0-11264 GCA_035561215.1 Syntrophomonas sp.
ATACGTCCAGTATTGCGATTGACGACCCCTTGCCCTACAAAAATTTTTCTCGGTGGATAAAATAAACTTTTAGATATAACAGACTACTAGACCTATAGGAGACACAGACTACGAATCCAACTTCAATCCGCCATCCCAATACCACCGCCGGTTTCTCTTCCGTCGGTTATTGAATAAAACTGTGACCGGTGAGATATTTGTCCACGCTTCTGGCCGCCAGCTTGCCTTCCTGGATAGCCCAGACCACCAGGCTCTGTCCTCTGCGCATATCACCGGCGGCAAATATTTTTTCCGTGTTGGTTTCAAATAATCCGAACCCGGCCTGCACGTTGCCGCGCTCATCCAGTTCCAGCCCCAATTCCGCCGGCAGTGCTTCCTCCGTCCCGGCAAAACCCAGGGCCAGGAGAACCAGATCCGCCGGCCATACTTTTTCACTGCCGGGAACTTCCATGGGTTCCATTCTCCCGGCGGGATTTCTAAACCAGTTAACTCCTACGGTGTGCAATTCCTTCACCCGTCCCTGTCCATCGCCGGCGATTTTTTTCGTTGAAATCAGATAATGGCGGGGATCGACGCCGCTGATACTCATGGCTTCCGCCTGGCCGTAATCGGTCTTTTGCTTGCGCGGCCATTCCGGCCAGGGATTGGATGATTTGATGCGCCGGTCCGGAGGCTCCGGCATAATTTCAAACTGGCGCACGCTGTGGCAATGCTGGCGGACAGCGGAAGCCACACAGTCGGTGCCGGTATCGCCGCCGCCGATAACGATCACGTCTTTATCCCGGGCATTGATATACATATCGCTGTCATCTCCATCCAGCAAACTCCGGGTACAGCCCTTGAGATATTCAAGGGCGAAATGAACTCCCTTCAGATCATGACCTTCCACTTGCAGACGCCGGGGTTTGCCCGCGCCGGCACACAATACCACGGCATCAAAATTATCCGTCAGTGAATTAGCCGGTAAATCCACGCCGATTTCTGTATTCAATACAAATTTAACCCCCGCTGCCTGCATCAATTCCGTGCGTCTGGCAATCACTGCCTGGTCCAGTTTCATCTCGGGAATTCCATACATCATTAAACCGCCGGGACGATCGTCACGTTCAAATACGGTTACATCATGTCCCACCGCATTCAGGTACCAGGCGGCGGAGAGTCCGGACGGACCTGAGCCTACCACCGCCACTTTATAACCGGTAGCAAGCCCAACCGCCGGTTTAACCCAGCCTTCGGCAAAAGCCGTTTCAATGATCTCATACTCAATATTTTTTATGGTTACCGGGTCCCCGAGATAGCCGATGGTGCAAGCTCCCTCGCAGGGGGCGGGACACACCCGGGCGGTAAATTCCGGAAAGGGATTGGTCCGGATAAGCCGCTGATAAGCTTCCTGCCATAGTCCCCGGTAAACCAGATCATTCCATTCCGGAATCAAATTGTGCAGCGGACACCCGGAAGTGGCTCCGTTCAGAATCACACCGCTGTGGCAAAAAGGAACGCCGCAATTCATGCACCGGGCTCCCTGGGTACGCAGTTCATCATGATCCTGGGGCAGTCTGATATCTTTCCAATCCGCGATTCTATCTTCAGGAGTCCGCTGAGCTGATTCGACTCTGGGATATTCTAAAAATCCAGTCGTTTTTCCCATGATTTATCCCCCTATTCCCTTTCTCCAAAACCCACGCGCCGGGTAACCGCTTTTTTCCCGCGGCGGTTTGAGTTCCGGGACATTTCCTGCATAACCCGCTTATACACGATCGGTATCACTTTGGTAAAGCGCAGCAGGTAGTTTTCCCAGTCTTCCAGGACTTTACGTCCCAAGGGGCTGTCGGTGTATTCAACATGACGGCTGATCATGGCTTTGATCTCGTCTATTTCCTCCGGCACCCCCAGTGGCTCCAGCAGCACCATGGACTGGTTGCAGCAAGCCGCTTCAAAGTCCAGCACATAGGCGATGCCGCCGGACATACCGGCCGCAAAATTACGTCCGGTACCGCCCAGGATCACAACTTTTCCGCCGGTCATGTACTCGCAGCCATGATCGCCTACCCCTTCGACCACCGCCCGTACCCCGCTGTTTCTCACGCAGAATCTCTCCCCGGCGATGCCGTTTATATAGGCCTCGCCGGAAGTAGCTCCATAAAAGGCCACATTACCGATAAGTATGTTTTTTTCGGGTTTCAGTATCGTTCCCCGGGGGGGATAAACGATGATTTTACTGCCGGACAGTCCTTTGCCGATATAATCATTGGCGTCCCCCTCCAGTTCCAGCGTCATGCCCCGGGGCGTGAAGGCGCCGAAGCTTTGCCCCGCGGAACCGACAAAGGACAGTTTAATGGTATCGTCCGGCAAACCTTCCTCGCCATATCTTCTGGTGATCTCGCTGCCGGTCATGGTTCCCACCACCCGATCCACATTGCGGATTTTCAGCTTGGCCCGGATCGGTTTTTGATGTTCGAGGGCCGGCTTGCACATCCGCAACAGCTTGCGGGCATCCAGGGATTTCTCCAGCATATGGTTCTGGGGCAGCATTTTGCTGCGGCCAATATCAGCTCCGGCATAGGGCTGGTAAAGTATCGGGGCCAAATCCAGCTGAGCGGCCTTCCAGTGTCTTACGTCCTTATGTCTTAGCTTGTCGGTGCGGCCTACCATTTCCTGCACCGTTCTGAAGCCTAACCGGGCCATGATTTCTCTCATTTCCTGGGCCACAAAGCGCATGAAATTCTCCACATATTCCGGCTTGCCGGTAAAATTGCTCCGCAGCCGCTCATCCTGGGTAGCGATTCCCACCGGACAAGTGTTCAGATTGCAAACCCGCATCATCACGCAACCCAGGGTGATCAAAGGGGTGGTGGCAAAGCCGAATTCTTCCGCTCCCAGCATGGCGGCGATAACCACATCGCGGCCCGACATCAGTTTGCCGTCGGTCTCCAGGGTTACCCGGTCCCGCAAACGGTTCAGCACCAAAGTCTGGTGGGTTTCGGACAGGCCCAGTTCCCACGGCAGCCCGGCGTTGCGAATGCTGGTGCGAGGCGCGGCTCCGGTTCCGCCGTCATAGCCGCTGATCAAAATAACGTCGGCCTTGCCCTTGGCCACCCCGGCCGCGATGGTTCCCACTCCTACTTCCGAAACTAATTTCACGCTGATGCCGGCATTGCGGTTGGCGTTTTTCAAATCGTAGATAAGCTCTCCCAGATCTTCAATCGAATAAATATCATGATGGGGCGGAGGCGAAATCAGATCGACTCCGGGGGTGGAGTGCCTCACTCGGGCTATTTCCGGAAATACTTTTTCTCCGGGCAGTTGTCCGCCTTCGCCGGGCTTGGCTCCCTGGGCCATTTTGATCTGGATTTCCCTGGCGTTCACCAGATAGTTGCTGGTCACCCCGAAACGCCCGGAAGCCACCTGTTTGATGGCGCTGCTTCTGGAATCTCCTTTTTTGTCCGGCTGGTAACGATCCGGATCTTCTCCGCCTTCACCGCTGTTGCTTTTACCGCCCAGACGGTTCATGGCGATAGCCAGACATTCATGGGCTTCCTTGCTGATGGAACCGTAGGACATGGCTCCGGTTTTGAATCTTTTCACGATGGAATCTACCGGTTCGACTTCCTCTATGGGAATGGTATCGCCGGCATTGATTTTGAATTCCAGCAAATTTCTCAGGGTATAGATCTTCTCTTCGTTTATCCTGCACGAATATTCCTTGAACAGTTTATAATCGCCTTCGCGGCAGGCACGCTGCAGCAAATAGATGGCTTCCGGATTATAGAGGTGTATTTCCCCATTTTGTTTACATTGAAAATAGCCTCCCGCTTCCAGCGTGTCCCGGCCGGGATCATTTTTATTATAGGCGCTGTCATGGCGCATTTTGCTTTCCTGGGCGATTTCCTCCAGGCCGATGCCTTCCAGACGGGAGGAGGTCATGGTGAAATACTTGTCGATCAGTTCCTGTTTCAGCCCTACCGCTTCAAATACCTGGGCGCCGTGGTAGCCGCGCATGGTGGAGATGCCCATTTTGCTGATTACCTTCAGCATTCCTTTCACCGCGGCTTTGATATAATTGCGCTGGGCGGCGGCGCTGTCCATCCCTTCCAGTTCTCCTTGTTCGGCCATATGTTGGATTGTATCAAAAGCCAGGTAGGGATTGATGGCGGTCACCCCGTATCCCACCAGGGTACAGAAATGATGAACCTCCCGGGGTTCCCCCGATTCCAGCACGATGCCCACGTTGGTTCTGATTTCCCTTCTGGTCAGGTGATGATGCAAGCCGGAGGAGGCCAGCAGAGCCGGGATGGGAGCCAATTCCTCATTGACGCCCCGGTCTGACAAAATCACCAGATTGGCGCCGCCGGCAATGGCCTGGTCAGCCTCGCGGAAGACCCGATCCAGGGCCCGGCTCATGGCCCGAACTCCGGCGTCCGCCCGGTATAAAATAGAAATCGTCACCGCTTTGAAACGGTCGTCGTTCAGATGCTTCAAATTGTTAAGCTGTTCGTTGGTCAAAAGCGGATGCTCCAGATGAATACAGGCCGTATGGCCCCGGTCAGGATCCAGCAGGTTGCCGCTGCTGCCCAGGGGTAAACTGCTGGAAGTAACAATTTCCTCTCTGATCCCGTCGATGGGAGGATTGGTGACCTGAGCAAACAACTGCTTGAAATACATGTACAGCATCTGGGGCCGCTCGGAAAGCACCGCCAGCGGAGAATCAATGCCCATAGATCCCACCGGATCGGTTCCTTGGGCCGCCATGGGCTGAATGGTCTGGTAAATATCTTCAAAAGTATAGCCAAAAGCTTTCTGCTGTTCGATCAGACTGCCGGTCTCTGTCTCCGCCGGTGGGACGGACGGGATCTCATCCAGATTCACAATGTGCTGCCGGTTCCATTCCCCATAAGGGTACTGACCGGCGACGCTGCGTTTAATCTCGTCATCGGCCACGATTCTTTGGGCCTTGGTATCGATCAGCAGCATTTTTCCCGGCTCCAACCGTCCTTTATACTTGACCTGCTCATGATTTATGTCAATTACGCCCACCTCCGAGGCCAGGATCACCCGGTCGTCGGTGGTGACATAATAGCGGGCCGGACGCAAACCGTTGCGGTCCAGCACCGCACCGATCAGGGCGCCGTCGGAAAAGCCGATGGCCGCCGGTCCGTCCCAGGGTTCCATGATAAAGTTGTGATATTTGTAAAACTCTTTTTTCTCCTCGGACATCAGGTTATTGTGCTCCCAGGGTTCCGGTATCATCATCATTACACCGTGGGGCAGGGAACGTCCGTTAAGATAAAGAAACTCCAGACAGTTGTCAAACATGGCGGAGTCGCTGCCGGTCTCGTCAATGACCGGATAAACTTTATTGATATCGTCAAAATAGGGAGAATCGATCACCTTTTGCCGTGCCTTCATCCAGTTGACGTTGCCCCGCAGGGTGTTGATCTCGCCGTTGTGTACGATATAGCGGTTGGGATGCGCCCTTTCCCAACTGGGAAAAGTATTGGTGCTGAATCTTGAATGGACCATGGCCAGCGCCGATTCAAAATCCAGGTCGGAAAGATCCAGATAGAAGCTGCGCAGCTGCTCAGCGGTGAGCATACCTTTATACACAATGGTTCTGGAGGAGAGACTGGCGATATAAAACGAACCCCCTTTGTCTTCGCACAGGGGGATGATCTTTTTTTCCGCTCTTTTACGTATGACATACAATTTTCTTTCGAAAGCCATATCGTCCTCCAACTGCTCATCCCGGGCCACAAAGACCTGAATGAAGCGAGGCATTACGGATTGGGCGCTGGCGCCGATATTGGTATTGTCAATGGGTACTTCCCGCCAGCCCAGAATTTTTTGTCCTTCTTCCTTAACGATCTGTTCGAAGGCGGCCATTTGCGTGTTCCTGAAATCATCGTAACGATGGGCAAAGATCATTCCCACTCCGTAGCTGCCCGCTGCCGGCAATTCAAATCCCAACACGCCGCATTCCCGCTTAAAAAAATCATGGGGTATTTGCACTAAAATTCCGGCGCCGTCGCCGGTATTCTCATCAGCTCCGCTGGCGCCGCGGTGGCTGAGGTTTTCCAATACAGTCAAAGCATCCTCGATAATTTGGTGGGACTTTTCGCCTTTGATGTGGGCCACAAATCCCATCCCACATGCGTCATGTTCATAAGCCGGGTCATACAGTCCTTGTTTTACCGGCAATCCCAAATTCTTCATCTTACCACCCTCATCGGTCGTTTTAAATGCAATTATTTCCGGACATCAGACCGGCTAAATTCTTTGCTGATGCTTGATTCCACTGCAAAAATTTATAATTCGCCGGTGGAATGTACAAACATCCGTCGCCGGACTCGCCTGGGGAAACATTTAGTTCCCCCAGGCGGCGCCAAGCGCTCTTCATGTTTATATCCATTCCAACCTGATTAGATCAGGTTTTTGCGGGGGAATCATACCTCGTGTACTGTACCACTCACATTTCGGCAAATGACTTGTCTGAATTTTCATCTGCTGTGTTGTCGTCGCTCACCATAGCTACGGCTATGCTTCGTTCCTCCGCCTTGCAGACTGAAAATTCATCCTGCGTCCTTTATCCAAAAGTGAATGGTACAGTACACTAGGTTCCGAAGATAAAAATAAGGGGCCTCGACACCTGACGGTGCCGGGAACCCCATCGCCCATGAAATCATAATTGATATTAGTCAACTCCGGATGAGGATACGCCTTTGCATCCTATCAGCGTAATTCTAACCCCATCCTGCCAAGCTTTCAAGGGTTGCGGGGCAGATATAATGTATACATTGATTCCACTGCCAGAACTTATCATTCGTTGGTGAAATGTATAAACAATACGTCGCCAGACTCCGCATGCTGCGCCAAGTGCTCCTTCATGTTTATACATTCCACCTGATTTAATCAGGCTTTTTGCAGTGGAAACATACATTTAATCAGAACTTGGTCAGATAACTGGCCACTTCCCAGGGGGTAACCTGGATGTTGTATTCTTCCCATTCTTCCAGCTTGCCTTGACGGAATTTATCGTAAATATGGCTTCCCAAAGCTTCCTTGATCAATTCGCTTTTATCAAGCTCTTCCAACGCTTCTAGCAGATTGCCGGGCAGGCTCTGGATTCCCGCAGCCTTGCGCTCCGCTTCTTCCATCTTGTAGATATTGCGATCCACGGCCGCCGGCGGGTCGATCTTGTTCTTGATGCCGTCCAATCCGGCGGTAAGCATAGCCGCCAGCGCCAAATAAGGATTGCAGGTAGGATCCGGATTTCTGACTTCGATGCGGGTGCTGGCGCCTCTCTTGGCCGGAACTCTTACCAGGCAACTGCGGTTGGCTTGCGACCAGGCGATGTTGACCGGGGCTTCGTAACCGGGTACCAGGCGCTTGTATGAATTGACAGTGGGATTGGTGATGGCCGCAAAGGAGCGGGCATGCTTTAAGATACCGCCCATATAATATCTGGCCATATCGCTCAACTGGTCGGCTCCATTGGGATCGTAGAAGGAATTCTGACCATCCTTGAACAGTGACTGGTGGGTATGCATCCCCGAGCCGTTGATGCCGAAAATCGGTTTGGGCATAAAGGAAGCATGCAAACCATGACGCTGGGCGATGGAACGCACCACCAGTTTAAAGGTCATGATAGCGTCTGCCACATGCAAGGCGTCTCCGTATTTAAAATCGATTTCATGCTGTCCGGGGGCCACTTCATGGTGGGACGCCTCAATTTCGAAGCCCATCTCTTCCAAAGTGGTGTCCATATCCCGGCGGGCGTTTTCTCCCAAATCAATCGGAGCCAGATCAAAATAACCGGCTTCATCCTGTACCTGGGTAGTGGCATGGCCCTTTTCGTCGGACAGGAACAAGAAGAACTCCGCTTCCGGTCCTACAAACATGGTATATCCCAGATCATTGGCCTCTTTCAGGACCCGTTTCAGGTTATTGCGAGGGCAGCCGGGGAAGGGACTGCCGTCGGGCAAATAAATATCGCAAATCAGCCGGGCGACTTTGCCGTTGGCGGAGCGCCAGGGAAATATCACAAAAGTATCCAGGTCCGGAATCAGGTACATATCCGATTCGGAAATATCCGCAAAACCGCTGATAGACGAACCGTCAAACATGATCTCGCCGTCCAGCACTTTTTCTATCTGACTGATGGGAACCGCCAGATTCTTCATGACCCCGGCGATATCCGTAAACTGCAGCCGGAGAAACCTTACGTCATTTTCCTTGATCTTTTTCAGTAATTCCGCTCTTCTTTTATCACTCATGTAAATCTCTCCTTTGTTATTATTGGTCTTTATAAGCAATAAGGATGGCCTGGGCAAGTTCCTTCATAGATATACTGCGGTTCATACTTTCCTTCTGCATGGCGCGGTAAGCCTCAGCCTCGTCAACTCCCAGTTTCATCATCAATAAGCCCTTGGCCTGCTCAATCATCTTACGGCTTTGCAGGTTTTCTTTAAGAGCGACTACTTCCTGTCTCGATGTAGTCAATCGAGTTTGATAAATAAGCATTACTTCAATAACCGACAACAGCGTTTCTTCCGTATAGGGTTTTTGGATCTGGGCAATGTCCTCCGGCACCCAAACTTTGCTGCCTTGTGCCAGCACCAGCACACTGCTGATCTCATCCCCTTGTATAATACCGGCGATTTCAGCCACGCTGCCTCCCTCAAGTCCGGAATCCATAATCACCAGATCGGGATACATGTGACGCGCTTTCCGCAAAAGATCCGGAGCGTTGGAAGCTTCCGCATCTACCAGATAGCCGGCACGTATCAGCGTATCCTTCAATCTGCGTCTGCTATTGGCATTTCCGTCACCGATAATAATGTTACCCCGCATCACATTCTCATCACCTGCCTAAAAATTAAAAAACAAATGCCCACAGTGGCTGTTAAAACAGCATACCGTGGACATCCTCGCCCCAGTTCTTATTTTTATTAAGTATATTCATCCGACGTCACTTTAGCAATACAATCGCATGATAAATACTGTATACCTGCATGTGGTGATCAACCGTAAGCTTAATACTGCATCTCGGGACTGACCTCAATTTGACAGGCATCTCCCCACAATTTCCCCAATTGATAATAATCTCTTTCCTCCGGACGGAATATATGCACAATTACTGAGCCATAGTCCAGAATGACCCATTTGCCTTCTTCCACACCGTCCCGCCGCAAAGGCAGCAACCCTTCCTTTTCCTGCATCACCTTTTCGATATTTTCGGCAATGCTCCTGATCTGGACCGTACTCCTGCCGTTACAGATAATAAAATAGTCGGCTATGACGGTCAACTCGCCGACGTTTAAGATTACCATATCCAGTGCATTTTCTTCCAAAGCCGCGTCGGCAATCAGCCGTGCATAACGTTCCTCTTTTTCCAAAAACAGCCCTCCTAAATTGTTATTACATTCATTAACATTTATCCGATGACTAACCCCGCTCTAAGACTCCTGCCTCTATAGGCGGGAGTAAGAGCGGCTAAATCCCTAGTGTACTGTATCACTCACATTTCGGCAAATGACTTGTCTGAATTTCCATCTGCTGTGTTGTCGTCGCTCACCATAGCTACGGCTATGCTTCGTTCCTCCGCCTTGCAGACTGAAAATTCATCCTGCGTCCTTTATCCAAAGGTGAATGATACAGTACACTAGATAAGTGCGGCTAAGATTTAGATGATCCATCTGAATCAAGTCTTACTTTATCCGCCGTATGGCTTTTAATTACTTCCAAAAAATGATTCCTGACGGTTATGGTTCGCGGATGCAGGATTCTCTCCTGCTCAATACAATAGCGGATGGTGGCGTCAAGTCCAAACAGCATGGCCTGGTCAAGATCACGCCGGGCCAAACAGTCGAGTCGGCTCTGCCCTGGATAATCCCGGCCGGGCTCAATCATATCGGCCAGGAAAATAATTTTATCCAGCCGGGACATGGAAAGGGAGCCCATGGTATGCACCTTGACCGCTTCCAATACCGCCGCGTCGGTGATGCCAAGGTCAACCCGCAGTAGATGCGCGCCTACCGGAGCATGAAGCAAATCCGGCACCTTTTTTTCAATCTCATCCTCGATCAGATCGTGGGCGGCGGCCATAGCGATCAACTCCGGCGCCGGAATCCCTTTGGCATAATCGTGGAGCAGGCCAGTTTTGTATGACAGCTCCGGGTCCTCTCCGTAAATCCGCGCCAACTCCGCCGCCGACCGGGCCACCTCCAGGCTGTGCTGCAAGCGATGGGGGGACAGCCGCCCCTCTAATATTTTTATAATCTCTGGTTCACTCAGGTTAATCACTGTTCGTCATCCCTGTACAAATGATTCTGCTGTATATACCCGGCCACCTCCGGCGGCAGCAAGTAACGCACCGATAGGCCCGCTGCCGTGCGCCGGCGGATCTCCGTAGAGGAGATTCCCAATTCCGGTATGGTCAATAAATCCACTTTATCCCAAAGCATCTTCGGCACCGAGGCGAATACCGGATCGGACCGATCCAATTCATAGCCGGGCCGGGTTACCACAATAAATCTGCATAATTGCAGCAGTTCCTCGACTTCTTTCCAGGTATAGATCAACTGCAGCGCATCCACGCCCATAATAAAGCGGATGTCCGGCTGCGGGTCGGATTTCAGGAAATAACGTATGGTATCCACCGTATAGGAGTAACCGCTGCGCTCCAGTTCCAACGAGGAGACGGAAAAAGCAGGATTGTCCGCAATGGCCAATTCGACCATACGGTAACGATGACGGCCGCCAACGACGTCAGCCGGGGCTTTGTGAGGAGGGCGGGCAGCGGGAATAAACACCACTTCATCCAGCTTAAAGGCTTCGCCGGCCCATTCTGCCGCCAATAAGTGTCCGTAATGAATGGGATCAAAAGTGCCTCCCATGATGCCAAGCGTTCTTATGCCAGCCATACTTCCTTCTCCGTCATCTTTCATAATTTCATGCGATTAAATCCCCTTTTATCTGGGTTTGAGGACAAGAAATCTAAATCTAATAATAGCTATTCATACCTCAAATTGCAAATCCGGCAGTCTGTAAGCTAAAACTTTATTCCCCCCTTACACCGCCCGATTTTTGATCCCGCCTGTTTATCTCTATTCCATGGGGGAATTCTCCCCGGTGGATGAAACTGATGATTACTCGCCCGGTTCCAACTCATCCGGTTCCAATTGAATCAAGGCATAAAATACTGTAAGCTTTGGTTTAGTAGTACACGATTTTTCTGCTTTAATTGCATGAAAGGCACATTCATGGAC
>DATMYB010000039.1:0-9554 GCA_035561215.1 Syntrophomonas sp.
CTCTTTATAGTATTCGCCCAGATGATCAAATATATTGATGTTGATAACCGGTCCGTTGGCGTATTCCCCAAAATAATCCTGGATAATAATCTTTATGAGATGCTCTGCAAGATAAAGATAGAGTTGCTTTTTATTTTTAAAGTAGAGGAACAGCAATCCTTTGGAAATTCCCAAGCGTTTGACAATCGTATTGGTGGAAGCGTTTTTATAGCCGTTTTCAACAAACTCTTCTATACAAACCTGGATAATTTGCTCCTTTTTGCCGTCCGGCAGCTTCTCAAAGGTTTCATACATGCGCTTTTGCTCTCCTTTCCGACGTCATTTCATCGCGAATAAATTTTGCGTGTTCATCCATTTTATTATTATTTTTTCTTATGGCAATGGATTCAGAATTTGTGTTCCTTCCTCGATGCTGTTATCGGGGGCGGACAATACCGTCTCCCCCTCCTGCAGTCCGTCCGTGATTTCGCTAAAGGACTCATTTTGGATCCCTCTTTGCACCGTCCTGAGGACAGCCTTCCCCTCCTTTACGGTGAAGACGCAGCTTTGGCCCCGGTAATCGAATACGGCGCCGGCAGGCACGATAATCACGCCGCTCTTTGTTTCCGTAATGACTCTGACGTCCACCTCGGACCCCGGTATCAAAGAAACTTCGGACTTGAGAGGCTTGATGGTTACTGTGAGCTTCTTCTGCTTGACGCCAAGGGAGGATACTTCATCCTCGGCTGTGGGTGCGACCTTGACGACGGTTCCCTCCAGCTCCTGTTTCTTCTCCGTGCGGACGGTAATGGCAACTTTGTTCCCGACTTTGATGCCGGCGGTGTCTTCGGCCAGGATTTGGGCTTCGATCTTGAGGTTTTCCGTATCTCCGATGACAAATGCCGCCGTTCCGGGCGCGCCGAACGCATTGACTTCAACCTTTTTTTCCAGAACTGTGCCGCTAAGCGGTGCCAGGACCTGTTGCTTGCTCAGCGCAAGGGAGCTGTTCGCTACGCTCAGTTCAGCCTGTTCCAGCACAGCCTGATTTCCGGACCGGACTGCTTCGGCGCTCTTTAACGCCGCTTCCTTCTGCGTCAGCTCCCATTGGCTCGCCGCCCCTGCGTCGGCCAGTGACTTGGTGTTGTCATAGTCCTTAAGCGCCGTGTTATATGCTGCCTCTCCGGCAGCATATTGGGCTTGGGCTTCGTTAAGCAGCGCTGCTGCATTTTTCAGGGAAATTTCCAGCTGCTCCTGATCCATGCTCAGAAGCAGCTCCCCTCTCTTGATCTGCTGACCCGCTTCGACGGCAATGGTTTTTATCAGCCCGCTTCCTTCCAGATAAACCGTAGTGGAGTCGCTGCACTTCACTTCGCCGGTCTCTTCCACGTATTTTTGGATGTCGCCGCGTTCCGCCAGCGCTGTTTCCGCCGGCGTGCCTTGCTTCCAGAGGTTCCAGCCCAAGCAGGCCGCCAGCACGAGCAAGATACCGATTACCCAGGGCAGCTTTTTATTCAGTTTATTGTTCTTAACTTTCTTCCTATCCGTTGGGATGTTCATATTCTTTCCAACCTCCTTATCTCGTTAAGCGTTTCTCAGACTCCCCGCCTCTTTAGAAGGCAAGATCAAGAGCCGTTAAACTCGCAATTCGTTCGCCTTACCATCAGTGGTGAGTTTGAAATTCCCACTGATTGTCTCACTTCATTCAGTGCTTTTCAGGGATTCAACCATATCGATCGCGGTTATTTTGTTTCTGAGCAGCAAATTGGCGATTGCTGTGAAGGCGATGATCAGGGCAGCGGCGACCAGATAATTGGACGGTTCCATAACCATCGGTAGCTGCATGGTCTCGGTGGCCTGCGTTTCTATGGCCATCCAGGCGAGAAGCCTGCCCAGAGGGATGCCGATCAGCATCCCGAAGGCACTGATAAAGAAATTCTCATTAAATACCATGCTCTGAAGTTCAGCGGAAGTGAAGCCGAGTACCGAAAGCGTGGCAATTTCTCTTCTGCGTTCAAAGATATTGATGTTCGTAATGTTGTAGATCACGGCGATTGCCAATATACTGGCCCCGAACAGCATGAAAAAGATGATGGTGTTCATCGATTGGAGCTGCTTGTTCGTATTGGCGACCACTTCCGATTTTGACTGGATCGTACTGATCGTCAAAATATCTTTCAGTTTTTCCGTCACTTCTTTTTCATATTGCGGATCGTCCAGTTGGATATGGGCCGCATTCACCACAGCGCCCTCTTCCAGCAAATAGTCGATGTAATCCATACTGCAGACTGCGCTCTGTCCGATAAACTGTGAAGTCTCGCCCTTCACGACAACCGTTTTTTTATCCTTATCCTCGTTCTTTCCAGGATAATAGGACCGAAGGGTCACCCGGTCACCTGTATGCAGTCCCAGGGTTTCCATGAGACGGACCGGCAGGAGGACCCCGTCCGACGGTAGAATCGCCGCATTTCCCTTCCGGTCATATACGCCGTATAATTTGGCTTCCCTGTCGAGTGCCACGACGCCGACGTCTTTCGTCTTCCATCCATTGGTGATTTCCATTCCGGTCTCCATCACCGGTTCAACAGACTTTACGTGAGCCAGGCTTCTGATATAGCTGAGCTCATCGGCGTCCATCATTTGCGTAAAATTGATTTTCAGATCAAACTTCTGGATTTCTTCATACTGCACTGCCATCATATTGGACATGGAGCTCCGGAATGCTAGGCGATGAGCAGCAAGGCCATAGAAAAGATGATCCCGACGGACGCCATGGCTGAGCGCCGCTTATACCTGAACAGATTCCGGAAGATGATCTTCCAGCTGAAATTAAGGCGCCGCCAAAAGAATCCGAGGTTTTCCAGTAGCGTCTTGCTCCCGGAAGCAGGCGGTTTCGGTCTCATGGACTCCGCCGGTACCAGGCGCAGCTCCTTCCGGCAGGCATTATACCCTGAGAAAACGCAGAAGAACAAAGCCGTAAGCGAAGCCGGCGCCACGATTCCCAGATGGGCGGATGAATTCTCCGTCGGCAGATTGTAAAAGCTGTTGAATACACCGAGCAGACCTTTTCCAATGAACAATATTCCGATCAAGGAGCCCAGGATGCTCCCCAGGATCCCCACCAGCAGCGGATACGTCTGATAGTGCAGCATAATGTCCCAATCCCTGTAACCCAGAGCCTTTAGCACGCCCATCAGCGTCCGCTGGTTTTCAATCATTCTGGTCATGGTAATATAGATGATGGCCGCAGCGGCGATAAAGAACAGCATGGGGAAAATGGCCGCCATCGATTGCAGTCCCGTTTCATCCGAGTGAAACATGCTGTAGCTGGTCTGGTCTTTTTTCTCGACGGTGCTGACCAAGCCGTAGGGCTTGAGAATTTTTTCCATCTCCGCCTTGACCTTTTTACTGTCGCCGTCTTTAGACAGGAGGACGCTGATATCGTTCACCGAACCTTTGTAATCGAGGATGGTCTGTAAATAAGATTCCTTGACATAAATGACGCCGAACTTTTCATGATCAGGGAACACCTCCGTCGCATCGCGGATTTCGTACATGTATTCGGGACTCTCGGCCGTTCCCACAATGGAAAGCTTCACTCGTTCCCCGTTGACGATGGGCTCGATGGTCTGACCGATCACCAGATGATTGGCCTTAAAGAAGTCTTCGGAGACAAGGCATTGGTTGGCCGCATTGGCGGAAAAATAGCTGCCCGATTTGAGCATGATGTCATTGACGACAGCCCGTTTTTTATCGGGAAGAGAGATCAGCCTGACCATAGCGTTCCTGTCCGCCAGGAAGATCCTCTCATCCTGCACGACTCTTCCCTCGGCCATTTTAACTCCGGGAATCGCCCCGATCCGCTCGACCACCCCTTCGGGCGCACGGTAAACCGTACTCCACAGATCACCCAGCCGGTATTCTGTGAAATACTTCTGCCCTGCTCCGGAAAAGAGGTTCAGCGCCGAATACAGACCAGTATAGAACATGACTCCGATGATCACCACCGCCAGGACCGAGATGAACTGCCCCTTGGCCTCCTTCAGATCCCGCAGGAATTTTTTCAGGAAGATCAGCATTACCATTCAATCCTTTCGATGGGCAGAGGATTCTGATTGATTTCGACGGCTTCCACCCTGCCGTTTTTTATTTTGACCACCTTATCCGCCATCTGGGCAATGGGACTGTTGTGGGTAATGATCATCACCGTTTTATTAAAATCACGGTTCACGTCGCGGAGCAGCTTTAGAATAGCTTTGCCGGTGACATAGTCCAGCGCACCCGTGGGTTCGTCACATAAAAGCAAAGTGGGATTTTTCGCAACCGCTCTGGCGATGGATACGCGCTGCTGCTCTCCGCCGGAAAGCTGGGCCGGAAAATTGTTCATACGTTCCCCGAGGCCTATGTTTTTCAGAATCGCGGCGGCTTCCAGCGGGTCATCGCAAATCTGCGCCGCGATCTCGACGTTTTCAAGGGCCGTAAGATTCGGCATCAGATTATAGAATTGAAAGATAAAGCCAATGTACTTTCTCCGGTATAAGGTAAGCTCGTTGCGGCTGAACCTTGTAATATCTTTTCCGTTGACCAGCACCTCGCCGGAGGTGGCGCTGTCCATGCCGCCTAAAATATTCAGTACAGTGCTTTTGCCTGCACCGCTGGGCCCGAGAACCACCACCAGTTCACCCTGACCAATCTCAAAAGAAATTCCGTCCGCAGCTCTGATAGTGATTTCACCCATGATATATTCTTTTACTACGTCCGTAAGCCTGATAATCGGTTCCATTTCCCGCCCCCTTATTGAAACATACTGTTCGGTCACAGTCAGTCCGAAAAGTCGAATGTTAGGATATACTAACTTTTAGTTCTATGGTTATTATAGGATATCTTCTTCCACTCGTAAATGACCATGTGGTCATTTACTGATTATTTTTTTCACGTTGAAATAAATAGGTGAGCAGGTGGAACAGAAAATAAAAAAGAGAACACCGGATAAAAAACCGATATTCTCTCATCATTGCCCAGTCTCAAAATTGCCCCTTATTGTGTAATATAGATTATGAGTTCATTGCAAGATTGGAACTCCAATAGAAACCTCGTCCTTGGCACCCCAGAATAAAGGTAATAGATAGAAAGGTGAACAATTCATGAATATATCCGCGAAACGACAACGTCATAAACACAGAATAGGCGACAATACCGGCACATATCCGTCGTGCCACCGTTGGGGACATTGATTGGCTTGGGCAGATCGTCTCTTTTATCGTTGAAAAAGTACAACTGGCCGGAAAGTCCCTCGACTTCGTTTTTGTCCATGACGGTGATTTTACCGTATTCTCCGTCAAATCCGGGTTGTAGCTTGACCTCGCCGTATCTCAGCCTGCGGATGCTCTCAGCCATCCAGGTCCCGGCTGCCAGTTCAATATCCGGCAGCGTTGCCTCCCGGAGTATAAACAACTCCGGTCCGATGCTCCGGATTAGATTTTCGTACGTTTCCCTCACCTTCTGCTGGTGACTGTAGAACCCAGCGAGGAAGCGATTATCTCCTGAAGAGGCACCAGGCTTTCAAAATGCTTGGCTGCCGGTGGCACAAACACCCTTCTTCCCGGTCTGCCAGGACTTCAACCCGGTGAAGCACGCCCACTGTAATCCGGCCGCCGCATACCGGGCATATCCTCCCGCAGATTTTGTATCCGCAGGCTTCCAGCACACCTTGCAGGCTCTATGCCCGTCATAGTGGTATTTGCCTTCTTCCGGGAAAAACTCCAGGGTACCGTAGAACTCTTTGGTACCGCGGTTTTTTAACGCCTGCAACATACTCTGATAGGATAGCGCGGTATCAAAAATATTGGCTTCTCTGCCCAGTTTGGTCGGAGAATGGGCATCCGAGTTGGAGACCAGCGTAAAGTCATCCAGGGCGGAAAGGCGCCAATTCATGGCAGGATCTGAGGAAAGACCTGTTTCGAAGGCATAAATACAGCCGGTTAAATCTTCGAAGCACTCCTGGATATGGTCAAAGCCGGAATAGGCGCCGTACAGGGAGAAATGCGGGGTCCATATGTGAGCGGGTATAAATATGGCCTCCGTGCATATATCAAGTACGATCTCCAGCAAATCCCTGCTGTCCAGACCCAATATGGGCCTGCCGTCAGAGCGCAAATTCCCCCCTATGGCCTCAAGCCGGCGGGCTATTAACGCAGCAGCTTCCAAGCTGGGTAAAAGGATCAGGTTGTGAACCTTCCTTACCCTGCCGTTCTTTTTGTATATGGAAATACACTTCGTCTTTCCTAATAAATAGTTAATTCCTTCAAGCAATCTGTATAATCTGTATATATCCATTTATTCATCTTTTTTGGTTTAATTTTATCGTTTATTATAGCACTGTTCTTCCATTCCCAATCAGTTAATTGGCTTGGACCTGCTTCTTTCTATTTTTACCACACATTCCGTATGCGTTGTAGCAGTAATTCGGATGTACTTTATTGGTGTTTCATCACATTTTCGCAGTCCTTTGTTTCAGCATTATTTTGCAAGAAATACTTCAGCCTTTAGAACTTGCTCAAGCTTAACTTGCCATATAGTAGCCTGAATAGATTTTGTATCCCAACTGCTATACAGCCATCCTTCATCTTCTCTGTTTAAGTCAAAAATGCGATCCCAGCTTTTCACGATTCTACCTCTAAGCAAGAGCATGTTTTCGCTTTGAATTTGAAAGTCCTTTAGATGGTTCCAAGTAAAACCCATATTTGTATAGTCTCTTTCAAATGCAACCTCGTCTGATTCATCAAGCGGCAAATACCAATAGTTCAAAGGATAGTGAAATAAGTCAAAATCTGAAAGAAGAACGCTTTTGTCATCAACTTCAATGGTCAATTGAACAATCTTTTCGCCGCGCGCTGCATATCCGCCTTCCCTCATGTCTCGCCTTTTCCGTTTTCCTTCCCACTGATACCACGCCCAAATCGGGTAATGAATGTTGTTTGGCGGCATCATGCCAGCATCAATCATTTTCTGCACCATCCAGTCATAAGCATATCGAAAGTCATCCTTACAAAATAAATGATTTTCACTTGAGACAAGTATCCCGGTCTCAAGCATTTGCTCATAGGCTGGATAATGCTGAATTGTCCATAGAATCATTGCTTGATCCACCTTTACGATTGGCGCCTGTAAGCTGTTGGGATTACAATTAATCTTGTGGTCCCGCTTATACTCTTGTTAAGTACATTAACAGCATTGTTAATTCTTTGACTGTATCTCTGGACTTGTTTTATTCATCAGTAATTCTCGTAAAGAGGACCCTGTTCGTATTTCTTCCGGTTCAACAAGATTCCAACTATTGCACAGAACTATGGATTTTACGTGCCTTGAGTGTACAAAAAAATGCCGTATCAATCTAGTGTTCCCTTGGCGAAAAGTTGTTTTATGTCAATAGTCTTTCATAAACTTTTTTGTTATCAACCATTATACGCTCAAACCGTTTCTGCTCTGCCTCTTTTTCTTCCTCTGTACGATTATCCACATATCCAAGCTCTGTACATATCTCATCCCAAGAAACATATTTTGCTGCTCCGTTTTTAATTTCCTCGTGTCGTTCCTTTAATATCTCAGCTTCTTTTTTAATTCTTGCTTCAACATCGGAGATGTCATGGCCGAAAAAAGTCAGTTCGTATAATGAATGTGCCACAAAAGCTGCCGCACCATATGTTTCAACACATTTTTCTACAACTATTAAGGCTAGCCATTCTTTCCATGGTGAGAATTCAAATGCGTAATGTTCTTTATCTTTAGGCTTAATTCCAAATACGTCATAAATAAATTTGCCGCTTTCGAACTCATCTTCAACCTTTACGACAGCCAAACGAAACCCATCATGATTTGGCTCCGGAGTCAATGCTTTTAATTGGTTGAAAACTTTCAGATATACCTCAAATGCTCCGTCCTTCAGAGAATATTCTTTATTCAATTCTGCCCAGACATCACCGAACGAAACGGTTTCTAATAATTCTTTAAAGGTCATTGAATTACCTTCTTTCTTTTTTAAAGGCGTCGAATTCGATACCTTTAAAATATTATTCATCGCCCTTAATTTCATTAATTAGTTTATCAAAATCAGATTGAAACAGCCTGTCTTGGATAATGCGATATTTCTCAAACTCGCTTTCAGCATGAGCTTTGGCAATTTCCGCCGTCACCTTTCCTGCATCCTGTAAAACATCGTGGTCGGCTACCTGTATAAAGCGGTTCAAACGTGTTTCCCAATCTTGCATAGTCATAGGTATATGTCGAAGCGCCATATCTTCAGCAATGTCCAAATAGGCAGAAACCAGCCGTTGTAGCTGTCCCATTTCAAATTCGCTCAAATAGTTTTTTGCTACTGATACGTCAAATTTCTGAATTTTTCCATTAGGCGCATCCTTCCAGGTGGTCAGTCCCATATGTTTCTTTCCTGCGTCTGCACGGGTATAGATAACTTCTGAAGCAGTCTGTCCATGAATTGCCCAATGAAGCTTGTTCTGGACAGTTGCAAAAAAACGTTTTGTAGCACTTGCATCTACATCGTAATCGATGGCGGTCGCATAAATATCGGTAATTTTTTGATAAAACTTCCGCTCACTCAGACGGATTTCACGGATACGCTGGAGCTGCTCTTCAAAATATTGCTCTATCAGAATAGAACCGCCATTTTTCAGGCGTTCATCGTCCATAGCAAATCCTTTGATCGTGTAGTCCTTCACAATCTGATTCGCCCATTTGCGGAATTGGACAGCACGTTCATTGTTTACTTTAAAGCCCACGGCAATTATCATTTGCAGATTATAATGTTTAATATCGCGTGTAACTTGGCGTGATCCCTCTGTTTGAACTATTCGGAAATTCCGAATAGTTGCTTCCTGTACAAGCTCGCTATCGGCATAAATCTTAGAAATATGCTCGTTTATAGTATGAACCTCTACATCGTATAACGTTGCCAGCATCTTCTGTGTAAGCCAGATATTTTCGTCTTCATAGCGCATTTCAAAGCTTTGAGGATTATCGCCTGTTGCTGCGACATATGTCAGGTATTCAGCTGCACTTGAACGAATTGTGATCCCGTTATTCTTTTTCTTTGCCATAGGTCTATGTCCTCCGCCATTTGATGATTACCCACCACTCATTTTTAACTGCCTACAATTTGTAAGCAGTTGAACACTTTTCATTGAAATGTCTGGAAATTCACACCAGTTGCTTGAAATTTTCGAATAACCTTATCAGCAGTCATTTAATTAAGGCGAATTCGCCGGAAAGTAATTGTCCCCTAAAATAATCTTCCATGCTTCGATTGCAACATTAATATCTTGGGAATTACTTGCCAAACTAGCGCCTTTAGCCCATAATTTTACTAATTCGTAAAAAGAGTTCCAGGTATTTAAGCTCCATTCGCTTGGTGTAAAAAGAATTCTATCATTGCACGGAGTGTTGATTTGCGTTTGATACCAGTCATTGGCACTCCATTTAATCAAATGGTTAAGTAGCTTAGTTATGTATTCTGCTGGATTGCCTAAAAATAGATTATCAGGCAAAGCATATAAAAGCTGTCT
>DATMYB010000040.1:0-3133 GCA_035561215.1 Syntrophomonas sp.
ATGTTATATGATATAACATATCAGGGAATGGAAGCAAAGGATCAGCTTGTAAGCGTTAAGCAAATAGCAGCCAAAAAGCAACTCAAATACTTAAAGGAGGTAAACTGATTTGCATAACACTATGAAAGAAAGACTACTGGCAGGGAAAGCTGTTTTAGGTGTTTCGATTATGATACCTTCAGTACAGCTTGTAGAAATGGCGGGAAAGCTTGGGTACGATTGGGTACTGATTGATTGCGAACATGGTTCCATATCCTTGGAAACAGTTGAATGCATGGTAATGGCAGCGGAAGCGAGCAACATTACCCCTATAATCAGACCGCAAAAGAACGATCCGGAGCTGATCGGGCAATACATGGATCGTGGTGTGATGGGAATACAAGCGCCGCATGTCAGTTCTGCGGCAGAGGCTCGGGCAATCATAGACGCTGTAAAATACTATCCGGTCGGCAACAGAAGTTTGGCCGTGGGAACACGTTCGGCCAACTATGGATTCGGGATCACTTTGACCGATTATTCCAGACAAGTCAATCAAGACCTGTTGGTCTGTGTCCAAATTGAGGACAAGGCCGCTGTTGATAACATTGATTCAATCGCTAAAGTGGAAGGAATTGACGTGTTGTTTATAGGGCCATCCGATCTTTCTCAATCTCTTGGACATCCCGGAGACGCCGGACATCCGGAAGTAAAAAAGGTGATAGATGAAGCTTTTTCAAAAATCATAGAGTCTGGAAAGATAGCAGGTACGGCAGGAAATCTTGAAATAACGCCAAGACGTTTGGAGCAAGGTATCAAATATTACTATACGCATTTAACAACGCTGCTTTCCTATTCATCCTCCGTATTTTTGGGTAATGCAAAAAGTTGAACGTCAGGGATATATATGCTTAATGAAACTAGGAGGATATACAATGGTATCGCCAATATAAGCATATATGTCGTCCAAATTGAGGTAAACTGCGGCGAAGCGAAGGCAAGGAACAAGGGCTGTTCTGCGCATTTTCCTTGTCAAAGCAAATTTTTTATTCACCAGGCGCTTACAAAGCTTGATGTTACTGGGTCTTGCCAAGCGGGCGGCATTTGACCGGTTTGATTTCGAGTCAGTTCATGCCGCAGCCCGAAGCTATTTTTTCAATGGCGCCGTTGCTGACAAATAATTATCAGCCGCCGTTTTCATTTTTCCTGCCGGAGTGATCCCGGCCGGTATAGTAATTGTACCAGGTGGAAGTTTGGAAGAAATCCCAATTGACCGGGGGCAGGTATTGGTTTTCCAGTTGGGATTCCTGATGGGAAGCTTTCAAATTCGCGTAAGCCCTGACCCAAATACATTTCTTTTCCTGGGGATACACTTCGCACCAGCCGTCGTAACTGCCGCCACAGGGGCCGTTGCGCTGCTGCTTGGGGCATTGGGACATGGGACAGAGATAGGCCAGATCCAGCAGGGCGCAGTCGCCGCAATCCAGACAACCGTTGGCCATCACCTTCAATAGATGCTCGAATTTGTAGCGACGGGGATTTTTACTGAGCTCATAATGCCGGCGCATGAAGGGATAGAGATTTTTCCCCGGAGTAAAAAACACCTGATGGAGCCAATGCATTAACCGGTAATTGCCGTTCAACCGCAGTTCCGGCGGCAGGTCGGCGCGGTCGGTGGCATGGGGCTCGTTCAGTCCGGTGGCGTCGTCCTTGGTAAAGTAATAAAATCCGTTCGGCTGGGGGTAATCAAATTCCGGAATCAGATCTTGCCAATCGGCGCTTAAAGCCTCGCCGGTATCAATAATGTATTCGATTTGCTCATAGGTGACATTATGCCCGCCGATGTCCACCCCGTCAAAGCCCATGCCTTTCATCCAGGCGTACATTTTAGCCGCCCGCAGCAGGCGGGCGCCGACGCCTTTGTCTTCCGCATTTCTTTCCTGATCGATTTCCGCCAGGAGTTTGTCGGGAACCACGCAGCCCGGCAGTTGGTTGCCGTTCATCATCCGGGCCGCCCCGTAAGGCAGGATGTAGATATTGCCGATCACCGGCAGAGCGGGGTCGATGCTTTTGATATACTGCAATACTTCGTGGAATTTGCGGGCGTCGAAACCCAGTTGGGTGACGATGAAAGCGGCGCCATGACTGATTTTCTTGCCCAGTTTATAATATTGCCCCATCAGCTCGCCTTCCGTGGCCTTGAAGGGCGATACCACCGCGCCGGCGTAAAAATCGCCGGGAGCAGGAGGGGGGGACGAGGATGAAGACCGAGATGGGGATGGGAACGAAAACGCAGGCGAAGACACAGTCTTAGTCGTTGACGATGGAGACGGTGACGAGGACGCGGTCGCAGATGAAGACGCAGACGGGGCGGCAGCGGTTGCCTCCGGCCCGTTGTTCATCCCGGAAACCAGTTCCAAAACATGGACCGGGTCCAGATCAAATACCGGTTTGGGGCGCCCAGCAAAGCCGTCGACGGGATAATCGCCGGACATGACCAGCAGGTTCCGGACGCCGGCCCGCTTTAGGGCGTACAGCTCGGCTTCGATCTGATTGCGGTTTTTATCTTTGCAGGTGAAATGAACCAGGGGTTCCATGCCCAGTTTCAAAATTTCCACGCCCAGGGCGGTGGCCGATAGGGCCGGTTTGCCACCGGGATTGTCGGTGATGGATACCGCCTGGATTTTGCCGCCGGCGGCGGCGCGCTCGGCGGCCAGCACGGCCTTCTCCTGGGCCTGTTCCCGGGCTCCCCGTCCCGGCACCAGTTCCCAGATCACCGCAAATGTGTTTTTATCCAGCAATGCTTCCTGTAACCTGTTGCCGCTAATCTTCCATCCCTCCGCAACTGCCTTCCAAACTGTAATTTTCTCAGATTGAATGCTTGTAAAATCAAACACTCCCTTTATTGGATTTATCGCGTTGAATGTACAAACATGGAGGAGCACTTGACGCTGAGTCTGGCGACGCAATGTTTGTACATTCAACTAACCAACTTATGATTTTCAGCAAAAATCAGACAAAAAGAACGTCAGACTGTGTGAGAACAAAGGCATATCGACGAAAATTAATGATCGTTGATAAGCCTTTGCAACCTAAAATAGAAAAAAGCGAGAGAATGTATCTATATTACGGCCAACTTTTCTCTCATTTTCTTAAC
>DATMYB010000041.1:0-2874 GCA_035561215.1 Syntrophomonas sp.
GTATTATGCCATAACCGTAGTTAGGGGAAGCCAAGCCTGACTCTACAAGGTTTATTTTTTAGGCATAGTAAAGATGCTTCCATCGAAAGAGTTTCTGTAAGGCTTTAAGTCTCCCAGGTCTTTGCCGCATTTTGAACAGTGGGTGGTATACCAGGAAAAATCGGTCTGACAGTCAGGGCATTTCCATTGCTCTTCCTGCTCTTTTAGAAAGGCCTCCATTCCCTTATTTATAATAGTCATCATATTGAGCCTTATAGTGTTCAAATGAGGAAGCATTTCGGTCGCGATTTGCGATTTTTCTGAAGGCTGGTACATTGCACAGGGAAAGTCCGGGCAGGTCAGGCATCGTTCTACGGCTTTTTCCCGGGCGCAGGTCCGCATAGTGCAGGTGGCGCAGCCGCCGAACTCGGCGCAGCCTTCAAATACTGCATCCGATTTGCAGCCGTGACATTTCAGTTCGGCCCCGGATTCGACCCAGAATTCTGCGAAGGGATCTTTAACCCCGGTTTGATAGGCTTTCATGATGGAACAGGCTCCACAATACATACCGCAGTAGGATTCATACGTATAATCGCTCATGATAATACCCCTCTCCTTTGATAATCGCATGATCTTTTAAACGTTGGAACATAGAGTCAGCAGTTATCACATCCGAAGTATCGGGTGCATCAACTAGAGCTTTAGGAATTCAATGGACGTAATGGTGCTTATCCCGGCTTTTCGATACATTTCCGAAATTTCATCCCGGGACAGTTTGCCTCTTATTTCAGTTGCATCTGTAATAATAATGGCATCATAGCCCCTATTGGTACCGCCCACGGCCGTATTATAAACAAAATATTGGGCGGCAAAACCTACAACATAAAGCTTTTGAACCTGGTTGATGCTGTCGTTTCCGACATGTTTGGCAAATCTGCCTCATCCATCACCGGTTACCTAGTAGATTCAGATTCCTCTTTTTTAGCTCCCATCAGTGTTGTTCAGCGATCGTGTTCTTTTCATGCTAATCCCTCCATGTTTACTAAAGCCGTATTAGGAAGCAGGCGGTTATAGAGAACTCAATTCATCTACCATGAAGTCCATCAAGGCATTAACATCTTGGCCCCTGTGTGATGGCTCACAATAACTGGCTAGCAGGGTCAGGGTTCTATTGTAGGAACTGACCCCCAGCAAAAAACCGGGCGCATAAATTGTTGGCGGAACAAGATAAGCATCACAGGCAGAAATCTGTCCAAACTGCAATGGACTGATAATCCCCGTATTGGTTAAGGTTGGAGAAAGCTTGCCGATTTCCAAGACCTGGGGCCGGGCTGCTTGAAAAAGGGCGCGTAGTTGTGCATATTCTATAGCCTCTTGCGCTTCAATTCTCACGGCTTGAGGCAACTCTACTTGAGATTGCTTTAATTCATCAATAGACCTGGACACCCTTTTTAATGTCCCTAGAAAAGCTTCTTCCTCCACCCGGCAGGTTACTGAAGCTATCGTTACCGACAGGTTGCAAATATCCTGAGACGGATCGGTTTTAAAGAACTGACGCAAATCCATGGTTAGACAGATCTCCCGGTCATCCCCGGCCGGTGGGTTCAATAGTTTAAACATACTTCTAAAAAAGGAAGTCAAAATTACGGTATTGATAGTTACTGCCTGAGTTTTGCCAAATGCTCTAATTCTATCGAAGGATTCATCAGCAAAACGGCGCATGGAAATATGCATTTCCTTTGATTCAAAACCGTAATAGGGAAAGGCCCAGGTAGCGAAGGGTAGAGGCTGGGCATGGGGATCCAGTAATGCCAGTGGCTCCTTAATACACAGGGCCTCGAAGTAGCTCTTCTGGTCCATCCGGCGTTTGGTATTCGGCTCAGGTTTATATTGGGGGTCCTTTAATAAGCTTGAATACATTTCGGCCAGCAACTGCAGATATGCTTTAAGACCTCCAGCGTCGGAACAGGCGTGACATATCTTTACACAAATAATATCATTATCGGCGGTCCGAATTAGCCTTACATTCAGCATCTGGCCTTTATAATAAAATGGGCTCTTTATGAACTGTTCAATTGCCGCTTGTTTATCATCATTCAGTACAAACTCAACCCACTGAATTCCGTCTGGATTTTCAAAGGGCTGCCAATAAGGTTGTTTATCATCTTCAATAAACTGGCACCGCAATACCGGTTCAGCATCCAAAGATAATCTAACCGCTTTTTTAAAAACATCTGTATCCAGGTGTTGCTCGAATGTAATAACCGCCTGGATTTGCATATTGTAGTATCCGTAACCAAGTAAATAACAGGCTCGATCAAATCCAGTTACGGGCGTTATGGTAGGAGTCCCATCTGTCAATAGGCTCGCTTCCATGTTTAAAACCCCTTTCTCTGTTTAAAAAGTAATATCTATATAGAGTCGAGATTTTACCAAACCGATGGTATTAAACGGTATGGTGTCTTTGCGCAATAATCCTGGTAGCCGGGAAGTTCTCTCAACAATAATTCCTCTTCGTTTCTTATCCGGAGGACCGTCCACGGTATGTGAAGAAGAGCAGGAATGACAGCCCAATAGGACCCCAGAGCCAGGGGAGCAAACAACACCATCGCCGATAGTCCAGTGTACATGGGATGACGTATGATCGAGTAGGGGCCGGTTGATATAACCGCTTGCTCATTCTCAACGGTTATATTGCTTGAAGCGTAGCTGTTTTCCTTAAAAACCAGGATGATCAAAACATAACCCAGAAAAACCATTAGATTAGCCGCAATCACCACCCAAACCGGCACCGTTGACCAGTGAAAGCGAAAATCAAAGCCGGGGATTATATAAGCGAGAAAAAACAAGTTAAAGAAAACAGGAATTTTTTTTACTGTTTCCTGGTCTTCACCC
>DATMYB010000042.1:0-4612 GCA_035561215.1 Syntrophomonas sp.
GTATAATCTTTTTCATGTATGATCTTCTAACGACCGCGCCTCAAGAACGGAGGTATTTCCAGATCATTTTTGTCCAGGATGCTTTGAGAACTCTCTACGGGCCTGGAACGTAAAACCGGCTCGGTCAGCACAGGCTTTTTCGCGTCAAATCCTGTAGCGATAACGGTCACAATGACTTCGCTGTCCAACGCTTCGTTAATATTGGCCCCGAAGATTATATTGGCTTCCACATCAGCGGATTGGTGAATGATTTCCGCCGCTTCATTGATTTCAAACAACGTCAGATCACTGCCGCCGCTTATATTAAACAATACGCCGCGAGCTCCCTCAATGGAAGTTTCCAGCAAGGGACTGGAAACCGCCATGCGCGCCGCTTCCGCCGCCCGGTTGTCACCGGACGCCCGGCCGATCCCCATCAATGCTGAACCGGTATTCTTCATAACGGTTTTTACATCGGCAAAGTCGCAGTTTATCACGCCGGGAACAGCAATCAGATCCGATATGCCCTGTACCCCTTGGCGCAATATGTCGTCGGCGATACGGAAGGCATCGTTGAAAGCGGTATTTTTATCCACCACTTGTAATAACCTGTCATTGGGGATGGTAATAAGACTGTCTACTTCGTTCTTAAGCTCTTGAATACCGGTTTCCGCCTGCTGATTGCGCTTGCGCCCCTCAAAAGCAAAGGGCTTGGTTACTACTCCCACTGTCAGTGCCCCCGTCTGTTTGGCCAAACGGGCAATCACCGGCGCGCCTCCGGTACCTGTGCCACCGCCCATCCCGGCAGTTACGAATACCATATCCGCACCTTGCAGTGCCCGCAAAATATCGTCTTCACTTTCCTGAGCAGCTTTCATGCCTATTTCTGGGTCGGCGCCAGCTCCCAAGCCTTTGGTAAGCTTTTCACCCACCTGGATTTTCTTTTCTGCTTTGGACAGGAATAACGCCTGGGAATCCGTGTTAACAGAAATAAACTCTACGCCTTTAAGCCCGGCCTCAATCATTCTGTTAATCGCGTTATTACCCCCGCCGCCAACCCCGATAACCTTGATATCTGCGAACTGCTGCATTTCTACATCAAAATCCAATGGCATTACGTAACCTCCTCTGTTATTAACCGAATAAATCCTTGAACCAATATGAAACTCTGTCGAAAACCGAAGCAAATCTGTGATTGTTATCTATTAAACCGGGCGCCGCCTTTTGGGCGGCGTAACCAATACACCCTAGTACTACCGCATTCTCGGCTTGATTAAATTCACGCTGCAAGCCCCTTATGTTATCCGGCATTCCCAAACGGACCGGGATATTCAAATAGGCCTCCAAAACTTCCGTAATTCCTTTTAGCTGCGCGCCGCCGCCGGATAACACCAAACCGCCGGGCAGCTTTTCCAAATAAGTGGTCTGGGTAAGTTCGGCGTGGATCATTTCAGCTATTTCCATTATCCTTGCCGCCACAATGTCGGCAATAACATGTTGGGAAATCTGCCTGACCTCGTTGCCTTGAATGTTGCGAACATTCATCATTACTTCGGAATCGGCCATGGCTGCTGCCGCTACTCCGCCTTCCTGCTTAATACGCGCTGCCTCTTCAATGGAGGTTCTCAGCACGATAGCCAGATCTTTGGTTATATACTCTCCTCCAATCGGCAGAACGCTGGTTGATACCAGCGATCCTTGCTCGAAAACACTTATTTCCGTTGTCCCTCCGCCAAAATCGACCAGGGCTACGCCCATTTCCTTCTCGGCAGGCATCAGCACCGCCTCGGCCATTAGTAAGGGATTATAAACAAATCTTTCCAAATAGAGATTGATGCGCTCGGCGGACCGCTGCAGATTCTGCAGCGCTGCGGCAGCGGCGATAATAATCAGTACCTCCACTTCCAAACGGCTGCCGACCATGCCGACCGGATCCTTTACCCCGTCATAACCGTCTACTATATACTGACGTTCGATCAACTGTACGATCATCTTATCCGGAGGCAAGGCAACATTTTGCGCCAACTGCAGAACCCTGCGCTTGTCCTCTTCGGTAATTTCATAATTGGGATTGGCAACGGCAATGACGGCGTGATTACTGACCGCGTTAATGCTTATGCCGGAAAAACCGCATACGGCGCTGTTGATTTCAACCCCGGTCAGTCTTTCCAGTTCATTGAGACAACCGTCAATGGATCTGGCAGTAGCCTCAATATCAATGATATTCCCTTTGCGCAGTCCTGCCGAAGGGCGGTGGGCCAGACCCAGAATGTTTACCGCACTGGGAGATGCGACCTCAGCCATGACGGCTTTGATCGAACTGGTTCCCACATCCAGCCCCACTACCACATTGCGTCTGTTAATTCCTGACCACCCCTTCTTTTCCATGTGTCATTAAATACCACAAACGTATTGTCAATCCCTTTTTTTAAGCCAATTTTTTATCAGTATTTTTTCAATAGATAGCGACGAATAATGCCTAAATTCTGGAATAAACGCACACCAAAAACCACCACCGCAGCCAGGTACAATTCCAACCCCAAACGATCGCCCAGATAGGCCAAACCGGCGGCCAGCAGGGTATTGGTGATAAAACCGCTTATAAAAATGGTGCTGTCAAAGGAATCCTCCATATAAGCACGAATACCGCCAAAGACTGAATCCAATGCGGCCAGAACTCCGATTGACATATATTTTACAAAAACTGCCGGCAACAGTATAGGAATCTGGAAACCGATAAAAAGTCCGATCAACAGACAAAACAATGTCAACAGCCACATAATTTTTGCCGCCTTTACGTTAATATTTTTTATGAGGAACGCCCTGCAAGCAATCAGTACAGTCATGCCCGGAACAGCATAGGGACTTGATTTTGCCGCCCCGGCTTATTGTTGTTGCTTCAACTGGCCGTGCTTCATTTTAAGAACACCGGAATAGGCCGGTATTTCTATATCGTCCAACCGCTGAATCTGAATCTGTAACCCATAGTCTTTAAGTTTCTGCATTACGCCGCCCTTAATGGTCAAGCCGCTCTCCAGCATCTGCGGGTCACCGATGGCTTTGATGATAAACGGCGGAGCGATCTTGTTGGTATTGACCAGAATGGTGGTCCCTGCGCAGCGCACTTCAGACATGGCGACGATCCGTTCTTCGTTGACCGATATCGCTTCAGCCCCGGAGGCTTTCAATTCGCTGACCACGTTTAGAAGGTCGGAATCATGCACCAACAATGCGTTGGGATCTTCTCCCGGTTGTACCGACCGGGCACTGTCGTTGACGGTGACAATAATGCCAGGCCCGTGCACCGGTAATAAGCCTGCCGCCAAATTGGCATTTTGTATTTCTTCTTGCAACTCACGGTTGGCATTGTCCTTGTTGCTGACATTGATCATTTTTTCCCGGAGCGACAGTACCTCCTTGGCCAGCGCATCTCTTTCCTCGGTTATTTCTATAAGTCTTACATAAACTTCATCGGTTCTGGAACCGCGAAGATTTTCATCTGTATTCTGGGTATTCCTGAATTGTACTGCCAGCATGATCCCCAATACCAGACAAACGACCATTATTGATACTTGTCCCGTTTTGCTGCGCATTCTAAATCACCTTTCTATGTTCTGGTTTTGACCACCGGCTGACCCGTAAATCTCAAATCCACGTAATCAAGCTGATTCAAACCCTCTTTCTGCAGACTGGCTTCGATTTTAAGGGCTTCGGTAAAATTAGCCGCCTTTTCCTCCGTCCGTTCCAGCGTTCCATAACGCACTTCGGTTCCTGCCAAGGTATATATCAGCAATGATTTCTGGGCACTGATATAATGAATCTGCGATATATTGCCCCGATCCTGTTTATCCAATGATTTCCACACCGTCTTTATCATTTTGATCGCTTCGGGATTGACCGCCTGTCCCAGATTAACCCGCTCCGGCATTTTATCCATCGTTATTATAGGCAGATCGCCCTCCGGCAGAAGGTTCAATTTGTCCAGGCAATGGCCTTCGTCGTCGATCAGCAGAAACAAGTCTTCAAAGGGCACCACTGCCCAACTGGCACGCTCTGTGATTTTAATTTCGACTGTATGGGGCAGATGTCTGATCAACTGCGCGCTTTTGACCATAGGATGAATAGCGACCGAGCGCTCCACCAGCCGGCGATCAATTTTAAATAGATTTTCACCGGGCGTAATCCCTGCCAACGCAATGATTTCATCACCGGTTACTTTGCTGGTATTGCCGGTTACGGTAATTTTATTAATATTGAAAACCGAGCTATGCAGGAAAAGATAAATGCATACCAGCGCCACTAAGACCAGTAAAGCAACTTTGCCGGCTTTGTTCGCCATATCTATTACCCCAATTCATTAAGAGCAATTATAACAAATCTAACGCACACAATACAGCGTACAAATTAAGAATAATCATGATTTGAACTCGTTGCAATACAAATATTTTTCGGAAGCCGGGGGACGTTCTTCTTCTGCTTCCCCGGGAAGCAGAAGAAGGTTCGAGACCACTGTGCTGCAAAAAATTTTCAGATGCAACAGACTGCTAGTACTCTGTCAACCCTAAGTCCGCAATTATTTGTCGAGGGAAATTTCTGCAGGGCAAGGCGGAGGATTGAGCAATACTGGACGTAT
>DATMYB010000043.1:0-4591 GCA_035561215.1 Syntrophomonas sp.
TTATAATGCACGAGCTGTCGATCATGAAAGAGGTTCTGGAAGTCGCGCTGGAATATGCTGAAAAGAATGATGCGAAAAAAATTAATAAAATAGGACTCTCGATCGGAGCTTTAGCTACGGTGGTGCCGGATTGGGCGCAGATGTTTTTTGAATATGTGGCCAAAGGTACAGTGGCGGAGAATGCGAAAATTGAAATCGAAACCATACCTGCCAGAATCAGATGCCGTTCCTGTGGGGCCGAGATCAAGATGGACGTTGGCAACCTGCTCTTTGCCTGTAATCAATGCGATTCTAAGGCAATTGAATTGATATCGGGAAGAGAATTTAAGGTCGTGTATTTAGAGGTCGAATAAGGGACCTTTCAGTTTCATTATGAATAGGTGGTGCAAACAATGGATCCGGTCAGAATCATTGAAGTAAAAAAAAGTATTCTGTTCAACAACGAAAAAAAGGCGGCGCAAATCAGGGAGAACTTGCATCAGCAACGTACTTTCCTGTTAAATCTTATGTCCTCTCCCGGCTCGGGCAAAACCACGCTGATCCTAAGGACGGTCGAACAATTACGCAGCGAGTTTAAGATCGGTGTGATCGAAGCGGATATTGACTCCGCCGTCGATGCGGAGCGCATCCAAGTGGAGGGAATCCCGGCGGTACAATTGCAGACCGGGGGTATGTGCCATATGGACGCCGGCATGACCGAAACCGGCTTAAAGGAAATCAATGCCGCCGAACTTGATCTGGTCATCGTCGAGAACA
Source organism: Syntrophomonas sp. (assembly GCA_035561215.1). Lineage (GTDB taxonomy): Bacteria > Bacillota > Syntrophomonadia > Syntrophomonadales > Syntrophomonadaceae > Syntrophomonas_B. The sequence continues at coordinate 757 of DATMYB010000043.1, forward strand.
TAGGCAATCTGGTATGTACGGCGGATTTTGACATCGGAGCGGTGCGCGACGTGATGATCTTAAGCGTTCCCGAAGGCGACGACAAACCGCTGAAATATCCCTTAATGTTTGCCACCAGCGATGTGTTGCTGGTAAACAAAATTGATTACCTGCAATATGCCGATTTTAATATGACAGCGCTGAAGGAGCGGGTGTATGGATTGAATTCGGATATCGATATTTTTGAAATATCCGCTAAAACCGGTCAGGGCATAGAGGCTTGGGCGGATTGGCTGCGCCGGGAGATAAAGCAATGGATTGCTTGAACTGGGCTCAGCTGTGAAACCAAGGATTCAGATTTGACCCCGTTGAACATGGATAAAAAGAAGAACTGCTGTCGGGTTTAAGTGGGCGGTTAAGCTTGAAACCAGCCATTCGATCCCGGGTTCTGCCCGTTTATGTTGACAGAATACACGCATTGCTACTGTCCTTGGGCATTGGCATATATTTTGCAAAAATAATCAATAAAACGCACAAGTATTTAATACTAATACATTCATGCATCAAGGGAGGAGACTCGTAATGGAAGCAAAATTAACCGAGTATTACAAAAGCAGAACGATTTCTATTGAAGAAGCTGCCAAAATGGTCCAATCAGGAGATATTGTCGGGACGGCACTGGGGGCGGGAACGTCTTCCCAGCAGATGTTAAACACTATTATGGACCGTTGGGAAGAACTGGAGAATGTGCAGTTTTACGATGCGGTACAGATGGCGCCTCATCGGCTTTGGGATGTTGAGTTCGCCCGCAAAGCCTACGGGCATATAAATTATGTAAATGGCTTTATCGGGGCGCCCATACGGAAGGTAGGGGAAGCCCGCCTGGCCGATTATCGCCCCCAGGTTGGCTGGCAGGCACCCCACCTGGCTGCAGCCAAGCTGTCTTATTTCGTACGTCAGGTTTGTCCCCCCAATGAGAACGGATATATTAATTTAGGCCTGGACAATTTCTATACCACCTCTGTACTGAGGGAAGGCAGAGAAAATGGGGTTCTTCGGGTGGCAATCGCCGAGGTTAATGAGAATATGCCGATTGTTTTCGGTGATAACTGGGTGCACGTCACAGAGTTTGATTATTTCGTTGAGAACAATACCGCTATTCCGGAATATCCTATGCGTCCTGAACCGACGGAAATAGAAAAAACCATCGGCGGCTATATTGGAGAAATGATCAAAGACGGCGACTGCATTCAAATGGGCATTGGAGGCATTACCGAAGCGTTGCTGGCCCGTTTGGAAGGCAAAAAGCATATCGGCATTCATACGGAAATGGTCCCGCCCAGTTTGGTGGATTTAGTTAACAAAGGAATTGTTGACAACAGCAAAAAGGTTATGCATAAAGGTATCACCACGGCAACATTTGTTGCCGGGGACAAGGCTTTATATGACTATGCCAGGGAAAATCCGGCCGTAGGCCTATATATGGGGTCGGTAGGCAATGATCCCCGCTATATAGCCCAGAATCCTAATGTAGTGGCCATTAATCAGGCATTGCAAGTGGATTTTACCGGTCAGATTTCCGTTGAGAGCATGGGCACGAGACAAATCAGCGGTTCTGGCGGTCAGCCGGATTTCCAAATGGGAGCGCTATGGTCTCCCGGCGGCAGAGCCTTTACATTATTGCGCGCAGCAACGAAGAAGAAAGATGGAACGCTGATTTCCAATATCGTTCCCACATTCCCGACCGGCACCATTGCCAGCGTCCCCAGATATTTAGCCGACTATATCGTCACTGAATATGGCGTTGCACATTTGAAATATAAATCCATGTACGAACGGGGCAAGGCATTGGTAGAGATCGCCCATCCGGATTTTCGTACTGAACTTAGAGCGCAGGTAGATAAGCTGTTAGGACCTGTCTTATAGTCGGAAAAACCTAGATATTCGATCAAACTACTTCATTCCGATAATCTGGAAATACACGCAGCAAAAGGCCGGCTTCTTCAGCCTAAACTGATGAAGTCGGCCTTTCATTCGTTAAAAACGCTCTTTTCAAAAGCAGCCACTGCCCTTGGCCGGGAAATGGAGACTGCTGATTTAGCAATAATCGTGGATTATTTACAGAAGATCATGCTTTTTCATCATACGATAGAGAGTACTTTTGGATACATTCAGCATTTCGGCAGCCATTTTACGGTTGCCGTCGCATTGCTTTAATACGGATACCAGCAGTTTTTCTTCTTCGCTTTCCATCTTTGCCTGCAGATAACCTTGATCCACTCCCATCGTGCTACTTTTTTTAGTCTCCCATAGGCGAGAAGGAAGGTCTTCAGGTTGGATAATGCTGGTACGGCTAAAATTGATGGCAGATTCCAGTGCATTCACCAATTCCCTGACGTTGCCCGGCCAATCATACGAAACCAGCAGGTTTTGCGCTGCAGGGTTTATGCCGGTAATCGGTCGATTCAACTTATGGCTGAGCTCTTTAATAAAATAGCTGATTAATATCGGGATATCGGTTTTTCTTTGGCGCAAAGGCTCTGTATTAAATTTAATAATGTTCAGCCGGTAGAATAAATCTTCCCTGAAATTCCCCTGGCTGATCAGGGCTTGCAGATCCTGATTGGTAGCGGAAATGACTCTTATATCAACGGAAATAGCGGTCTCGCTGCCGAGACGTTCGAATTCTCTTTCCTGCAGTACCCGCAGTAATTTAGCCTGCATGGCCAAGGGCATATCCCCGATTTCATCTAAAAAGATAGTCCCTCCATTGGCCAGCTCGAATTTTCCCATTTTACCCCCTTTGCGGGCGCCGGTAAAAGCGCCGTCGGCGTACCCGAACAATTCCGATTCCATCAGTGTGTCGGGGATGGCAGCGCAATTCACTTTGATAAAGGGGGCGGATGAACGTTTACTGTGGTAATGTATGGCTTGGGCGATCAATTCCTTGCCGGTACCGCTTTCCCCAGTGATCAGTACGGATGAGGGAGAATCAGCTACCCGCAGAATGCTGTCTTTCAAATGATTCATAACCGGGCTGTTGCCGATAATGCTTTCAATTCCCTTGCTGCGGGAATTATTTTCGAGAGAATCCAATTGATCCTTGTATGTATTTAGTTCCATAATTGCTCTTTCGAGGCTGACCACTATGTCGCGGGCCTGAATGCTGGAAATCAGATCAATGTATTCCGAACCGAATCTTTTATTGACATCCTTTGAGCTTAGGCTGAAATAACGGGCCAGAACACCGGCAAAATTGCCGTCCCGGTATACAGGACGGCGGGAGGCAATGAACCCTTTGTTATGTTCAAAGTAGTAGCTAAAAGGCTCGTATTGATGGGTTTTTTGGATGCGATTCACACTCTCGTCCATATCGTGTTCATCGTAGTTATGACCCAGCAAGTCCTCTTTCTTCAAGTTGTTATATTGGGCATAAGATTCGTTTACATACTGGATTACACCCTTTTCATCTACATATATCGTTCCTTCATAAGGGCTTTCCAGCAGCATGTGGAGGAGCTTGCTGTTTTTGATACAGGTTAACAGTTCTTCCGAGAGGCTATCTCTTGCTTCCGTCATGATTGAAATACTCCGGTCAATTAAATTGCCCCCTTGTATGAATGAAGCTTATTTGTAAGATATATCGATTATAACACAACTCGTACCAGTAATGAAATTACTGGGTTCAGCTCTGATCTTTTTGAATAAATGGAAAGGCCAGTATTATAAGGTTTTATAGATGGCACATATTTTGCATTACTTTTTAACGGGAAGAGGTGATGGGATCTTAAAGTGAATGCCGGTAATTTAAGTTCAATTGGAAGGATGAATGGAGAAAATCCTTAAAAAAATAATC
>DATMYB010000044.1:0-3850 GCA_035561215.1 Syntrophomonas sp.
GTTTCGCTTGACTCATTTGTATAATGAAAATTACTTTGAACATGTGGAAAACCAAATGAAGCATGGGACATCTCAATTAATTCTAGAACTCACTGGTAGCTGTAATATGCGTTGCAGATATTGCATATATCACGATGGCTATCCTCAAAACAGATCGTTTACATCTAAAAGGATGAGCAAGGAAACCGCTCTGAATGCGATTGCTTTTATAAAAGAGCATGGGGATCGGCAAGAGGCATTTATCACATTCTATGGAGGCGAGCCCTTGCTGGAATTTAATTTATTAAGAGATGTCATTGAATACGCAAAAAACGAGTTAAATGAAAGAAAATTATTTTTTTCATTTACTACAAATTTATCTTTGCTGACGGCAGAAATGGCTGAATATCTTGCAACAGTGGGGAACCTGTCTGCCATGTGTAGCATAGACGGGCCTAAGGAAATACATGATGCCCATCGCATCTATGCAAATGGGAAAGGTTCTTTCGATGATGTATACCGAAACTTCCGGTTGCTGAATGAGAAGTCGAGAGAACATGGCAACAGTATCAATATCAGCGCTAATGCTGTGTACATGCCTCCTTTCAGTTATGAAAAAGTGGAGGCCATCAATTGTTTTTTTTCAAGCATGGACTTTACCCAAGAAGATTTTAGTTATCAAATAGGTTACGCTGCACCGGGCACTGTACCGGAAGAATTGCTTACAGAGTCCTACTATGGGGACGACTCCTATAGGAAATGGCAGGATATCAAGTTCCAGGAGAATTTTGATTTAAAACAAGTGACTCAAAGTGGGCTATTAACTGATTTCGAGCGAGTGCACAACAGAATGGTAACAAAAAAAGCCAACAGTTATGTGCCTTTTAACGGTTGTTGCGTTCCTGGATTTCGTCGCTTGTATGTCACGACAGAAGGTGAATTCACTCCATGCGAGAGGATAGGTAATTGTCCTACCATCGGCAATATTGAACAGGGAATAGACAAAGAGGACATCTACAAGAATTACATATATGCCTTCTCCCATGCCTGGGAATCTCATTGCGCTGACTGCTGGGCAGCAAAGCTATGCTCCGGCTGCTATGTAGGAAGGATGAGTCAAGCAGGAGTTACCCAATTCAATCAAAGTGGATGTAAATACAACCGGGATAACATAGAGCGGAATCTGGAGAACTACCATTTTTTATTAAGAAATTCACCGGAAAAGCTCGGCATATTAAATTCGATTCAAACGAGATAAATGTGGGTCAATATCGGATTGCTCTGCTCCGGCATAGAACAGCAGAGGCAACCGATTTTGATAAAAAAGTTATTTTCTGATAAGCAGATACTTAGAAAAGGGAATCTGCAAGAAAGAGAGGTATTGAAATGATTAAAATCATGAATCCATTCCAACGGGAACCAATGGACAACGAAAGTGTGGCTTTCCGTGTCTCCCCCATGGCTTGCACGTGCAATACGGAAGCTAATAACTACACGGAAATGAGGAACACTGCTCCTCCGGGATCTGGTGATTGCGCCTGCTCTTGCATAGGCTCAACAAATTTCTCGGCCAATTTCACTAGAGCCTACGATTATGAGCATAGACTATAATCACCGATCGTTACATCGTTACAGGGAGAATGAAGCAGGCTGGAAGCGTCGTGGGGGAAAGTAGTGTCAATGATAAAAAATAAAATTCTGGTACTGTTTGCAGCCATCATGCTGGTAGGATCTGGACTCTATTTCCAACAAAACAGCAGTTACCATCAATATAAAAAATCATTGAATGAATATCCAGACAAGAACGAAGCTTCTCTCAGCACCGACGGCGCTCTGTCAGAAAAGGATGAGCCGTATGTCCCTACCCCGGAAGACATCGCCATCGACAAGACCCTGAAAGAAGGGCGCACAAGAAACGAAAAATTATGGAAAGAGATGGGGGGGATGACAAGCATATTTCCTGCTACCGCTTCTGATATCGACCGGCCGTCTTTCAATGAAGATGAGTATGGGAATATCTATGATGCAGTGCGAGAATATATGTCCTTGCATTCTGATCGGTTTTACGAGTTTGATGACAGTGTACTTAGTCCAGGGATGGACACGAGGATTGACAACCTGGTGTATGGTGAAGAAAGCCAGCATGACCAGGGGATCCTAAAGGGCTATGCAAAAGAAAATCTGGATGTGACAGATGTAAAAAAGCGGGATGGGGATTACACGACAATCATAACCGGAAGGATCTCAACCGAAAGAAACTGGGAAGTATTAGCAGAAGGTAATTACTACGAGCTTCGGGAAATCCTGCTGGATCAATGACACTTTACTCTTGTATAATCATTGGACTTGCTGACTGTAACAAACAAACATAACTGGATGCTTCACTATTTAAAGGGACGTCCGGTTATGTTCTTTAATACGCTATTATTTAAATATAAAATAGAATCTCGTGGGGGAACAATCATAATGGAATTAAAAGCAGAAAACCTGTCAAGAAAGTTTGGACAGAAAGCAGCCATCGATGCCCTGAGTTTTACCTTGCATAAGGGGGTCTATGGTCTATTGGGGGATAATGGGGCGGGAAAGAGCACTCTGATGCGGATTTTGACCACCATAGACCACCAAACAGAAGGTGCCATCACCTTTGACGGGGTAGACATTTTCCAGATGAAAGAATGCTACCGGGATATGGTGGGGTATATTCCTCAGGATTTTGCGGTCTACCCATCTTATACCGCCTGGGATTTTTTAGAGTATGTAGGAGCGTTGAAAGGTCTGACCAAAAAAGAACTGAATATCAAAATTCCGCAGGTTTTACGTTTTGTGAACTTGGAGGACATGGCAAGGAAGAAAGTTAAAACATTTTCTGGCGGCATGAAACGACGGGTGGGAATTGCTCAGGCTATTATCAACGATCCGACGATTTTAATCTTCGATGAACCCACTGCGGGGCTTGATCCAAACGAACGCATTCGATTTTCCAACATCATCAGCGAAATGGGTAAAGAGAAGATCATTCTGTTCTCCACCCACATCATCTCCGATATTGAGGCCATTACATCAACCGTGATCATCTTAAACAAAGGAAGGATTCAAAAGCAGGGCAATGTGCAACGGATGTTGGAAGAAATTGATGGAAAGGTGTTCGCAGAAGACATGGAGCATGAAAAGTTGGAGCGATTTAAGAGGGAGCATAAAATCGTCAGGATCCGCCAGGAGGGAGAACTGGTTAACGTCCGATACTTAGGAGACAAAGGAATGGGAACGGGCTGCGAAGCGACACTGGAGGATTACTATATATACCTGGGGGAATTAGATAGATGAAAAACTTTATTCGACTGGAATTAAAAAAGTCCCTGAACAGGACAACCCTTGTGATTTCATCGCTCCTAATTATTATTATTCTCATCCATCTGATTATCATCCAGGGTGTCATACCTAATTCGTGGACGAAAGGAACCTATGTTTTGGATGAAGACGGAAAGCTTCACTCCGGATTCGGCGTATACCGGATATTGAAGGCGCGAAACGCTGGCATAGAAGGATATGTGACACCGGAATACCTGACTGAATTAAGAGGACTTGTTCCCCTGGAAAAAAAATATATCCTGGGGGAGGCGCGGTCTATGAAAGATTTCGGAGAGGAAATCACATATCCTTTCGTCAGCCTTTTCACGGTGTTGAACAGACCTTATGGCGGACCGGCAACTCAAGAGGTGGGGTATCTCTGGGAAGAGGAAGAGGATGAGCTGTTCTATGAAAACTGGAAAGCATCCTATCCCGGAAATTTAATCTATAAACCGGTCGATAATTTTGGATTTACAGACAGACAGCTGGAGATCCTCAGTGAGAGAATGAGAAATATAGAGAC
>DATMYB010000045.1:0-7826 GCA_035561215.1 Syntrophomonas sp.
GAATACAGTATATGTTGAAAATGGTAAAAAGAACAAGGTGGTAGCAGATGGCTGACAAGAAGCAAAACTGGCCACGGGCGTTGGCGGATGCTATGAATTTAGCCACATCCGTCGCTGCTGCTATCGCGCTGGGATACTTTGGCGGCAGATGGTTGGACGGCAGGTTTGATACCGGGCCATGGCTATCGGTTGCCGGTTTGCTTTTGGGAATGCTTACGGCCGGCAAAATGATGTGGGAAAGACTGAACACCGATTTCGGCAGTAAGACTTCGTTCAGTACCCGCTCCGAGTCTGAGTCTGAGCCCGAGCCCAAAGACGATGATCAATTACATTAAGTATTTTCCATGGGGTTATAGGGTTATATTAAGGTTTGAAGTTTTGGTTCAGGTCTTGCAGCAGACCGACAAAACCACAAATAAATAAACGTTTAGGAAGGGGGGAGAAAAGATGATATTTGGTATGTGGGATGGTGTTTATTTTCACATAGGTCCTATTCCGGTAGATCATCTGGTCGTTACTCAGTGGGCTATCGTTGCGATAATAGGGCTGTTTGCCTATTGTGCGACGAGAAATATGCAGATTTGCCCCAAAGGTCTACAGAATGCCTTTGAATGGGTCGTTGTTTGGACGTATGATTTCTTCACTCAGTTGATGGACAAGGAACATGTTGCCAAGAAGTATGCTCCCCTTTTATCAACGTTCTTCTTGTTTATATTGTGCAGCAATTACAGTGGTCTTATACCGGGAGCAGCACATATTCAGGGATTTCAACCGCCGACCAGTAACTGGAATGTTACGGTCACACTGGCTTTGATTACGGTTTTTGCCGTGCAGACTGCCGGCTTCTCCGAGCATGGATTCCATTATTTGGGGCACTTTGTTAGTCCCAACCCGCTGATGTTACCGCTGAATTTACTGGAAGAGTTAACGCACCCGCTATCCCTTACCGTTCGTCTATTTGGCAATATATTCGGTGAAGAAATGATTATTGCCTACATGATGTTCATGGTTCCGTTCTTGATTCCGTCGGCCCTGATGGCACTGAGCGTCTTATTGGGGGCTATCCAGGCCATTGTTTTTACGATTCTGTCGGCTAGTTATATAGCCGCTGCTACTGGTGAGGGTCATTAAAATTAACATAAACCTAGGCAATGTTTGATAAAGCATTGGCAAATATGAAAGGAGGGGAAAAAATGGGCATAGCATTAGGAGCTGGTTTAGCCGTATCTATTGCCGGTCTGGGCGGCGGCGTTGGAATGGGTGTTGCTGGAGGAAAGGCCATTGAGGCCATTGCCAGACAACCCGAAGTTGGAGGGGACGTCAGAACCCTTATGTTTATTACCTTTGCTTTTATTGAGACCCTGACCATTTATGGTCTGCTGATCGCATTTATGCTGGTTGGTAAAATGTAAGCACAAAGGTATTCGTTAACCTACCAACAGGGGCGATAGAGCAAGGCAATGTTATACAACAGGCAGGGCTCTATCGCCCATAATACTATTAGCTCTGAGAATGGAGGTAGCACATCCGTGAAAAGGAACAAAAGGGTATTTTTATTTGGCCTCCTTTTAGCCTTTATAATGGTATTGGGATATGCCACCCTCTGCATGGCTTCAGGTGATGCTTCCGTACCCGTTGGAGCACCGGAAGGAAAACCTCCCGTATTCGGCAACTTGTATGTAATCGGTTGGTCAGCCGTAAACTTCTTTGTATTACTGGCCCTGCTTTACAAGTTTGGGTTCAATCCGGTCAATGCGATGCTGGAACAACGGGCGAATACGATTGAGAGTGCAGTCAAACATGCAGAAGAAATAAGGGTTGAAGTTGATCAATTAAGGAAAGAAGCGCAAGCTAATTTAGCTGAATCACGCAAAGAGGCTCAGGAGATCGTTGCCAGAGCCACCAAAGCTGCCGAAGATGCTAAAGCTGAAATTGCCGCTCAGGCCAAAGAAGAGGCTGCGGCTATGAAAACCAAAGCTCAGGCGGAAATTGCTGCGGCTACTGAAGCTGCCAAACTGGAACTGCGTGATACTGCAGCTACCTTGGCCATGATGGCGGCCGAAAAAGTTTTGGGCAGAGCCATTACGGAAGAAGACAATAAAAAGATGGTCAAAGAATTTGTTGACGAAGCGGGCGATTTCCTATGTTAAATAAAAGCGTCGCTAGGCGCTATGCTGAAGCGTTTTTTAGCATTGCCCGTGAAGCCGATAAGATCGATGCGTACCAGGCGGAACTGGAACAAGTCATAGCCACTATAACTGAGGTTGACGGCATGAAGGAATACCTGGACCATTTACTGGTTCCCCCTCGGGAAAAGAAGGAATTGGTGCAAAAGGTCTTTGGTGAGCAGCTTTCATCCATGACGATGAACTTTTTGTTTATGGTTATCGACAAAAGACGGGAAAGCTATCTGGAATTCATCTACCGGGAATATGTGGAGATGGCAGATGAATCACGCAATATCAAGCAAGCTGAACTTTATGCCGCACGCGAAGTGCCGCAATCGGAACTGGATGCTTTGCAAGCAAGGCTTTCCGCTTCCACCGGCAAAAAGGTTGTCTTAAAACTAACGGTTGACCCGGCTTTGCTTGGCGGAGCCAAGATACGCATGGGCGACCAGATAGTGGATGGCACGGCAGCAAAAAAATTGCAGATGCTGAAAGAGAAACTCAAGAATGCGAAGATAAGTTAATTCGATAGGGGTGAGCACGTAAATGAGTATTAGACCTGAAGAGATTAGCGCCATCCTGAAAGAGCAAATAGAGCGCTACCAATCCGAGGTCGAAGTCAGCAATGTTGGCTCAGTCATCTATGTTGGTGACGGTATTGCTCGAGTCTACGGATTACAAGGAGCTATGGCTGGCGAACTATTGGAATTTACAGGCGGAACCTTCGGAATGGTTCTGAACCTGGAGGAAGATAATGTGGGTGCGGTTCTGCTTGGACCATACTATCACATCAAAGAAGGCGACATCGTCAAGGCAACCGGAAGAATCATGGAAGTACCTACCGGAAAAGCTATGCTGGGCCGCGTAGTAAATGCACTGGGACAGCCCATCGACGGTAAAGGACCGATCAATACCGATACTTATCGGCCGATTGAACGTGTTGCGCCGGGGGTTATAACCCGTGCACCGGTTAATGTGCCGATGCAGACCGGTTTGAAAGCTATCGACTCCATGGTCCCGATTGGCAGAGGCCAGCGCGAGTTGATCATTGGTGACCGTCAGGTTGGTAAAACCGCTATTGCCATTGACGCCATCATCAATCAGAGAACCAAAAAAGATATGATTTGCATTTATGTAGGTATTGGACAAAAGCAATCCACCATTGCCTCCATAGCTACCAAGCTTGAGGAAATGGGCGCTATGGACTATACCATTATTGTAGCCGCCACTGCTTCCGAACCTGCTCCGCTGCTGTACATAGCACCGTATGCCGGGGTTGCCATGGCGGAAGAATTCATGGAAAGCGAAAAAGCCGATGTCTTGATCGTCTATGATGATCTCTCCAAGCACGCGGTAGCTTACCGTGAAATGTCCTTGTTGCTCAGACGTCCGCCCGGACGTGAAGCCTATCCCGGAGACGTTTTCTATCTGCATTCGCGTCTGCTGGAAAGAGCTTGCAAACTTAATGATAATCATGGCGGCGGTTCCATTACCGCATTGCCGATCATTGAAACCCAGGCCGGCGACGTGGCTGCGTATATTCCGACTAACGTTATTTCCATTACCGACGGTCAGATTTACCTGGAAACGGACCTGTTCTACGCCGGGCAACGTCCCGCCATCAACGCCGGTCTATCCGTCAGCCGCGTGGGCGGCAGCGCCCAGACCAAGGCGATGAAGTCAGTCGCCGGTCAGTTGCGTTTGGATTTGGCTCAGTTCCGTGAACTGGCGGCATTTGCCCAATTCGGTTCCGATCTGGACAAAGCTACCCTGGCCAGACTGACCCGCGGTGAAAGGGTAACTGAGGTTCTGAAGCAAGGCCAGTACGTGCCGATGTCCATGGAAGAACAAGTTATCATTATATTTGCCGGAGTTAACGGTCATCTGGACGATATACCCAAAAATAAAGTGCAGGAATTTGAAATCGATTTCCTGAAATTCATGCGTAGCGCCAGTGCTGAAGTTTCAACCGCGATCCGGGACACTGGCAAACTCGACGATGCGACACAAGACAAGCTGGTAAAGGCCATACAAGATTTTAAGTCTACTTTCTCAGTTTAGGTGGTGAGTGTAAATGGCAGGTGCAGGGGTAAGAGAATTTAAGCGAAGAATCCGCAGCGTCAAGAACACTCAGCAGATGACCAAAGCGATGAAGATGGTGGCTGCCGCCAAATTGCGCAAGGCTCAGGAGCAAGCCGAGCAATCCCGTCCTTATACGGAAACATTGCAGGGCACCTTGGCTCGATTGGCTTCGCTGGCTACCGATGTTGAACATCCGCTGCTGGCTACCCGGGATGAAGTCCGCAAGGTCGGGTATATAGTGATAACAGCTGACCGTGGGCTTTGTGGAGGCTACAATACCAATATTCTTAAAGCCGCCAATGACGCTATGGCGTCTGATGAGAGAAAAGTTGAAAACGGCATTATTGCGGTAGGAAGAAAAGCACGTGATTTCTATCGCAAACGCAAAGGATTGGATGCGGAGTATACCAATCTGGGGGATACCATTAGTTATGCTGATGCCAGGGAAATTGCCGAATACGTTATCAAGGCCTATGAGAACGAAGAACTTGATGAAGTTTATCTGATTTATGCTCGTTTTGTAAATGTGTTGCGGCAGGTTCCTACCGTCACCAAGTTGCTGCCTATTGAGAAACTTGATGAAAGCGAAGAAATGGTAGAAAAATATGTGGAATACATTTACGAACCCAGTGCCGAACTTATCCTTTTGACTTTACTGCCCAGATACGTTGGCAGTCAGATATACCATGCCATGCTGGAAGGTAAAGCCAGCGAACAGGGCGCCAGAATGACAGCTATGGGCAACGCTACCCAGAATGCAGGCGAGATTATCGAGGCTCTGACTTTGCAGATGAACAAAGTCAGGCAGGCGGCCATAACCGACGAAATAATTGATATTGTTGGAGGCGCCGAAGCTCTCAATAAAGGAGGAAAGTAGAGAATGGCGAATGTAACCTATGGAGAGGTAACTCAGGTTATAGGCGCGGTTGTGGACGTCAGGTTCAAACCGGGCGAGTTACCGGATCTGATGAACGCTATTACCATAAAATCAAGCGAACAGGACAGCAATCTCAAAGTCGCTGCTAATCTGGACGTAACTCTGGAAGCCATGCAGCTGCTGGGTAATGATACAGTTCGCTGCGTGGCTTTGAACCCGACGGATGGAATTATGAGAGGTATGCGTGCCGTCAATACGGCTGCCGCCATCAAGGTCCCGGTTGGTGAAGGCTGTCTGGGACGCATTATTAATGTGCTGGGTAAAGAGGTGGATGATGCCGGTCCGGTTACTGCTACCGAGTACTGGGAAATTCATCGTAATCCCCCGCCATTGACTGATCAGCTGCCCGCGACTACCATGTTGGAAACCGGTATAAAAGTTGCCGATTTGATTTGTCCCTATGCCAAGGGAGGTAAAATCGGTCTATTCGGCGGCGCCGGTGTTGGCAAGACCGTTATCATCCAGGAATTGATCAGAAACATCGCTTACGAGCATGGTGGATATTCCGTATTCACCGGTGTGGGTGAGCGTTCTCGTGAAGGCAACGACCTCTGGGGTGAAATGACCGAATCCGGCGTTATCGATAAATGCGCTTTGATATTCGGACAGATGAACGAACCGCCGGGAGCCCGTCTGCGGGTGGCCTTGACCGGTTTGACCGTAGCCGAGTATTTCCGTGATGTCGGCGGCCAGGACGTGCTTATTTTCATCGACAACATCTTCCGCTTCGCCCAGGCCGGCAATGAGGTGTCAGCTCTACTAGGACGTATGCCGTCCGCCGTTGGTTACCAGCCTACACTGGCAACCGACATGGGTCTGTTGCAGGAACGTATTACCACTACCCGTAAAGGTTCCATCACATCTGCCCAGGCAGTATATGTGCCGGCCGACGATTTGACCGACCCGGCGCCGGCTACTACCTTTGCTCATTTGGATGCGACGACTACGTTGTCCCGCGCTATTTCCGAGTTGGGAATCTATCCGGCGGTTGATCCTCTGGATTCTACCTCCCGTATTCTTGACCCGCAGATTGTCGGGACCAAACATTATCAGGCCGCCCGCGGCGTGCAGCAAATCCTGCAGAGATATAAGGAACTGCAAGATATCATTGCCATCCTGGGCATGGATGAACTATCCGATGATGATAAATTGATCGTGGCCCGCGCCAGAAAGATTCAGCGTTATCTGTCCCAGCCCTTCCATGTGGCGGAACAGTTTACCGGCAGACCCGGCATCTATGTACCGGTAGCCGAAACAGTGGAATCCTTCACGCAGGTACTGGCGGGCAAACATGATACGTTGCCTGAAGAAGCTTTTTATATGATGGGTAGTATTGATACCGTATTGGAAAACGCAAAAAGATTGGAGGGGTAGTCTGTGGCAGACAACACCTTCATGGTTGAAATTGTCACGCCGGAACAAATTCTCTTTAAGAATGAAGTTCAATTTCTGGTGGTTCCGGAGCTTAACGGAGAGTTGGGCGTATTGAAAAACCACGCTCCCATGATAGCGGCACTGGATGTTGGAGTTCTGAGATATACTGATTCGGGCGGCAAAATAAATAAAATAGCTTTGAGCGGCGGCTTTATGGAAGTAATTTATAATGAAGTCCGCGTGCTGGCTGAAACGGCTGAACAGGGTTCTGAAATTGATGTTCTCAGAGCTAAAGCAGCGAAAGAAAGAGCGGAAAAACGGCTGCAGGCGATAAATGAGAATATAAACCATGCACGAGCGGAGATGGCGCTGAAAAGGGCTGTCGCCAGATTGAAAGCAGCAGACGCCTTGTTAAAGGCATAATTAATCTGTTAAAGCCGGAAGGCATTCGCCTTCCGGCTTAATAGGTTATAATCCGATTGGCATGATGACTAAAACGTAATATACTATAGTTATAAATATTACAAAACGTTATGGTAAGTTGCGTAAACACATGCCATCGGGCAGTTGATAAAGAGGTTGTTTGCTGTGGATAAAATGACATTGTTGAAAGCGCTGATAATTGTCGTGACGGTGTATTACCTTATGAAAGGGATACTATATTTGCTGTTGTGGCAAGTTTTATCCAAGTCCGAAGAAAGAGGCAAGGAAAGAGCGGAAAAAGCAAAGAAAATCGTTATGGAACAGCGCCGCAAACGAGAAGAGCGCGAAGCCCAGTTGGCCAAGGAAAGAAAAAACAGACTCTACTGATAAAATATTACCGGTAGTGATATATGCTGTGATAATGGATGATAATTCCGCCCGATGGGGGTGATCGCATGGGAGATTTACAATCCAAATTTTTGTTGCTGATCGCATTGGTTTTTTTGATTACGGCTGGGTTCTTGGTACTAATATGGCAACAGACCAAGCGTTTTGAAAAAAAGGCGCTATTGGCCAAACAGCGGCAAAAGGAATATGAACAAGAATTACGTTTAAAATTACAGGAAGAAAAACAGGCGCAAAGAAAGCAAGCGGCATCCTTCGCCGACAGTGAAGCAGAATCTGGTGAAACGGAAGCTTAAAAACCCAATCATATATTTACCTGCAGAAAACCTGACCCGGTCAGGTTTTTTTGCGTGTAAATATGATTTTTAAGCCAGGTGAGGTAAGCGAATATTCCCCGTTAAATATGTCAACAATCCAGATAAGTTGGTTAAGGCGGG
>DATMYB010000046.1:0-3631 GCA_035561215.1 Syntrophomonas sp.
AAAGTCGCCTGCACCAACTTTTTTTCATATTCTTCCAGAGCCTGGTTCAAACAGCTGCCCGCGTTCAAATCGTACTCGTGCTTTTTGCCCTGAACGCGGAGAAGCTCTTTCAAAGGGGAAGGCAAATCCTCCGTCGACAGGTTATCAAATTGAGCATTCGTAAAATTCATCATATACTCAATGACATGTTCCAATTCACGCACATTGCCGGGCCATGAATACCTGAAAAAGATATCAAAGACAGCATCGTCAATTGTTTTGATTTGAAGGTCATACTCCGCGTTGTAGGCTTTAAGGAAATGCGCCACAAGCTCCGGAATATCCTCTTTTCTATCAGCAAGGGGCGGGATCTCCAGGGTCACCACGGCCAGCCTGAAATACAGATCCTGTCTGAGAATCCCGCGTGCTATCAAGCGCTGCGGGTCTTGGTTCGTCGCGCTGATGATGCGGCAATTGATCGGGTAATTACGGTTGTCCCCAATCCTGCAGGCCTGTTTTTCCTGCAAAACCCGTAAAAGTTTACTTTGCATGGCCAGGGGCAGGGAGTCGAGTTCGTCCAAAAAGAGAGTCCCGTCCCTTGCTTCCTCCAAAAGTCCGGGCTTATCCAGCGCGCCGGTAAACGCGCCTTTCACGGAGCCGAATAAGATTGTTTCCAATAGATTCTCCGGAATGGTCGCACAGTTAATGGCAACGAAGCGCCCTTTCTGATACAGGCTGGCATTATGGATACCCTGGGCAAAAATCTCTTTCCCCGTACCTGTCTGCCCACATAATAAAACCGCGGAGTTTTTTACGGCCACCTTTCGGGCATTCGCGACCAGATTGCGGATTTGTTGGCTGCCGCCCAATACATCGTCAAGCGTAAAAACCGTATCATTGATCATCCTGGTCTTGCTGTGGGAAAATTTATTCCTGTACTCGCTGATTCTGTTTAATATTTTTTCGGAATGGTCCATATAAAAAATTAAAATGAAGATATATTCCAGTTTATCGTTAAAATAAACCGGGTAGGACTGCATAAAAGCGCCGACTTTTCTTCCTTTTTTATTGGGATAAAGCAAAAGCTTTTCTTCGGACGGTTTGCCTGTCTGTATGGTATCGGCGGCCGTGCCCGCCTTAAAATTGATATATTCCCAAACCAATTCTTCCTGTATCCCCAGAACCTCTTCGCGGTTAACGCCGTCGACTTCCTGCATCAGGTCATTAAACCAAACGATTTGACCTTTGGCGTTAACAATATAGACGCCTTGCATCACCTTATTCAGGATATCCTCATAGATCGTCTTGCTTTTTCTCAATCCAATCAATTCCTGGGTTATATCCTGGGCCAGATCATTGATTAAGTCGCTGGTTAAATCAGTGTTCATAAGCAGGCTCCCCCTTCCTTGTAATACCTCCCGACATGGTCAACTCCACTATATCATAGTGTTAAGCAGTAACACAATGATACATCGCCGCAATAGAAAAAGGAATGCCGCTTCATGTTTCGTTAGAAGCTTGCGGCACGCCCTTCTGTTCGTTTTAATGTGATTGAACAAAATTACGTCCAACATATGTAAATATGGACTTAATTATCTATCCTTTTTATGAGCACCTCCAGATCTATACAGCTAATATCAACAAACATCAAATATTCAAGCGCTTTTTCAATGTATTGATTTAAGGTATGATCATCGATGAATCTATAATACAGCTCGATCGTATAGCGAAAAACCTTTTCAAATGACAGGTCATTGATATGTGCGTCTATATAAGGCTCAATATAACAATCTATACCTTTAAACGCTGTAAACAGGAAGTCGACTTTTTCCTTGCCCGCATATTTCACCGCTAACGAATAGGCCTTCGGAACATAATCTTCATAATCACTCAAAGGTCTGGCATGAATGCAGCTGCTGGAGCATTGCGCCGAGAACCTTCGATACTGAGGATCTGTAAAAAGCAGCTTTTGATGAAAACCAAATGATAGTATAACCTGCAGCAATTCATCTTGATCCGGGAATAATTCCTCTACCCTTTGCTCCATCACATGCATGATTTCAGAATATATGCCGGATGCGATGTTTTTTTTACTCTTATAATGATATCCAAGTGAGCCAGGCAGCACATGCGCAGCCTGGCAGATCGCTGAAAAAGTCGTTTCGTTAAAGCCGTCTTCATAGAAGAGCTTCCTGCAAACATCCATGATTTTATTTTTTGTTGATAATCCGGTATAATAATTCATTTCTGTAACTCCGAACAGCCTCTTTGTTAAAACAGTATAACACATTTCACGGAGTTTTAAAACAGCTCGCACTGGATCCTTTTGGTATTATTGAACGCAGCGGAGCTAAAACGTATTTGATTTCTTTCTGGAATAGATATAGAGTTCTTTCAGAAATTCATACGGCACCGGGCTGTAATATGTCTCAAACAGACACCTTTTCCCGTCGCCGAAATACTTGTCGACGAATTCCCGGGCGGCTTTTCTGCAATCGTCATCCGTGGCGTTTTCAGGCAGGGGATCCGCCGTGACCGTCAGCATAATGCGCTTGCCGTAATCCTGATAAAATGCGTCCTTGTCTACAAGCGGCTGGGCCTCCAGTTTTTGATAGCCGATCTTTTCGACGTAGGGAAGAAGGCGGTCAATCTTGCCGCAGCAGTGAAATCCGGCATACAGTCCTTTGCTCTTAATATAGCCGGCCATGCGCTTTTGCGGCGCAACCAGCATCTCTTCAACGGTTTTGTCTCCGAAGAATGTCGATGCCTGTCCGCCCCAGTCATCATGCATGGTGACAGCGTGAATCAGCCCCGGAAAATACTCCAGGAATTTATCTAAAATCCTGATGTACAAATCCGTCAGCTTCTCAAAAAGCTCCTTCACCGCATTCTTCTGATTCTTATCGACCATAGCCACCGCCGCCTGGGCAAAATCCATAAATGAAACGAGTCTTTCGAACCAGCCGGTACAGATCACAAGTTCAACAGCCAAGCCGCTGCTGGCAAGCGTCTCTCTGTTCCTGTCGGCGCAATTTTGCCAATCCCAGCTGTCTAAATCCGGCCAGACGATTTTCTCATGCCATTCGTTGGCGTCTTCAAGCGCCGGATTCCCCGGGCGGACTGTGGAGCCGCCGATGTCGGCGCCGTATTCCCATTCGATACCGAACATATCCTTGCCGCCCATCTGATCTTTCGGGACTTTCAAAACCTCGTGGACATTTCCCTTTGCCTGATTGTCCGGAAAGACTGTCGGACAAAACCAAAAGACGTCGTTTGATGTAGGAACCCAGTATCCGTGTCCCTCCAGATTTGCTAAATAGTTCTCTTTATGCGTCGCCGGATGATCAAAGGCCGGATAATCGAGTCCATACATGCCCGGCAACCTTCTAATGTTCGCAATTTCCTTTTCGCTGAATGGAATGTTCATAATTTAACCCTCCAAAGACGTTTTAAGCACTGCCGATTATTGACGCAGTGGGTTGCTGATAGCCGGCAGTGTCAAGCGGGATATAAGGATTTAACTTCCCGTATAATTTGAGCATAATCAAATTTGATCATGCTCAAATTATATATATGGTTATTATCATAGTCAACAATAATATTTTTTTGGTGAAAACAAAAATTATTATCCTTTGACTGTTTCTGTTAATTG